>NZ_JBUZNN010000004.1:177332-194998 GCF_055326235.1 Tessaracoccus yangjingae
CCATCTCCTTTCCCCATCTTTCCCCGGACGCGAGTTGGCCTGGGGCCGACGCCACCGGCCCACTGCGTCGTCCATGGACGGGCTGCGCGATCAGGCGCAGCTCCAGGGCTGGGTGCCACGGATCTCGTACAGCCGGTTCGCCACGGTGATCTGCTCGGCGCGGCTGGCCTGGTGCGGGTAGGCCGCGAAGTCCTGACCGTTGACCGAGCGCCATGTCTGGAGGTTGAACTGCAGGCCGCCGTAGTAGCCGTTGCCGGTGTTGATGTCCCACCGGTTGCCCGACTCGCACTCGGCGATCCGGACCCACATGGCCTCGCGGGCCAGGTTGATGGCCCCGCCAGAGGACGAGCCGGACGAGCTCGACGAGGACGGCGCGGGGGCGGTCACCTTGGTGCCCACGGCGGTCACCTGGGCCACGGGCTGCCGCGACACCACCCGCTCCGCGAGGGTCGAGCTCACCAGGACGCCGTCCTCGTACACCTCGGTGTAGGTCTCACGGGCGAGCCCCTCGACGCCCTTGGTGGTGACCTTGGTGGTGCCCTTGTCCAGGTCTGCGGTCTTCACCGTCGACTTGGTGAACGCGATGGCCGCCTCCTTCGTGGCCTGCTTGACCTCGACGTCGACCAGCGTGATGGCCAGACCGTCCTCGAGGACCGTGGTGGCGGCGGGGGTCAGCTTGTCGTCCGAGTCCGGCGCGACGCCGGCCTTGGCCAGGGCGTCCGCGACGGTGCCCGCCACGGTCAGCGACTGCGGCGCGCCGGCGACCGTCAGCGTGACGTCCTTGGCGGTGGCCACGTCCAGGCTCAGGCCCTGGCGGCCGATGGCGGTGGACCGGGACGCCGACAGCTTCGAGTCGGTGGCACCCAGGTTGAGCATGGTCAGCGCCTCGCCGACGGTGCGGGCGGTTGTCCACACCGTGCGCTCCTCGCCGTCGACCGTGACCTGGAACTCGCGGCCGTAGGCGACGCTGATCTCCATGTCGTCGCTGACCTCGGCCTCCGGGCCGGGAAGGACGACGTCGTGCTTGCCGAGGGAGATGTTCTCCAGCTCCAGGACCTCGGCGACGGTGTCCTCGCGCACCGCGATGGTGCGCGACACTCCGTCGACCACGAGCGTGACGTCATTCTTGTGCAGGGCGGTCGCGACGCCGGCAGCGGAGACCAGCGCGAGAGCGCAGCCACCGGCAACGGCGGGGATCCAGAACTTCTTCGCCTTCAACAAAACTCCTCAGACTGAGACGCGTACGTGAATCAGGCTAACCCGGGAGTTGAGAAAAAACCAAAAATATCCTGAGATTCTCTCAGTAGGCGGCTAGGATCCGGCCCGATGGGCCTCGTACAGGGCCTCGGCCTCCACGTACCAGGCCAGCGCCTGGTCCCGCATGGTGGTCATCCAGACGGGGTCCGACGAGGCGGCCAGATCCGTCAGCTCGTACGGGTCCTGCGCGAGGTCGAACACCTCGTCGCGGCGGTCCCCGAAGTGGTGGATGAGCTTCATGTCGCCGTCGACGACGGCGGTGCACTTGCCCCTGGCGAGGCATGTGGCCACCAGCGGGCCCTGCGGCTGCCCGCTGTACAGCGACGGCTGGTAGGCGTGCTCCGAGACCAGGTCGAAGCCGAGCGCGTCGACGGCGGTGGGCAGGACTGCCAGCTGGTTGGCCGGCTCATCGAGCCGCTCACCTGCGCGCAGCGGGTCGTGGATGAGGAACGGGATCCGGATGCCCTCGTCGTAGATCGTGTTGTCGTGCTGGAAGATCCGGTGCTCGCCGAACCCCTCCCCGTGGTCCCCCACCACCACGAACACGGTCTCCTCGTAGAGGCCGAGCTCCTTGAACATGTCGATCACGCGGCCGACGAAGGCGTCCTGGTAGTGGATGCTGTTGAGGTAGTCGTTGAGCAGCGGATCCTCGACGAAGCTGATCGGCTCGTAGCCCTCGAGCGCGTAGTCGTGGTGGCCCGTGACGGTGAGCATGCTGAGCAGGAACGGCTGGCCGCCCGTGCTCTCGATCCAGTCGCGCTCCGGGCCGAGCATGATGTCGTCCTCGTAGCCGAAGTAGTTCGACTTGTTGAAGCCGGCCTTCGGCATGGCGTCGACGGGGCGGAAGAAGTCGAAGCCCAGGTTCTCCACGGTGCTGCGCCTGCGCTCGAAGTGCTCGGTCGCCGACTGGAAGAACGCCGTCTTGTACCCGTTGTCGCCGAGGAGCTCGGCCAGGCACGGCATCGGCAGGCCGGCCGGATCCGCCTCCGAGTTCTCGTGGTCCGTCGGCGGCGTGACGCCGCAGTGCACCGCGGTGATCGCCTTGGACGTGTGGGGCAGCACGGTGTACCCGCGCGAGGGGGTCAGGCTCGACGCGGCCAGCGCGTCGAGGACCGGGGTGACGGGCTCGCTGGTCTCCGGGAGCGTCGAGGTGGCGCGATGGGACTCCAGCACGATGACCACGAGGTTGCGCCCGGCCGCGTCCGCCCGCTGGACGAGGCGGGTGCTGTCGACGTCCTCGGCCGCGACGTCGGGCTCCTCCGGGTAGGCGCCCGCCTCCCTGATCGGCGAGACGACGAGCTGCACGGGCGGCGCCAGGGCGAAGGCCGCCGAGACGGTGGGCGCGCTCCACGCCGACGCCACGAGGAGCGCGGCGGCCGCCGCCATCAGCAGACGCCGCACCGTCCGCGAGGGACGACGATGCATCAACCGCGACACCACGGGCCCCAGCAGGAGAGGCGCGACGAAGGTGCTCACCCCGACGACGGTGAACAGCATCACCAGCTGGGGGCTCACCTGCGAGCCGAGCAGTCCGTCCAGCTCACTGCGGCCGCGCCACGCGTAGAGGATCTGCTCCCCCGTCAAGGGGTTGCCGGTCTGCATGACGTACGCGTGGCTCACCACCGTGAAGAGTCCGAGGAGCAGCGTGCCGAGGTGGGCCAGGTAGAACGCGCCCGCCCGGAACCAGGACGGGCCCACGGCGCACAACAGCCCCCACATCAGGACCCAGGCCGCCCCGAACGCGACGTCCGAGGACACCCGAGCGACGACCTCCCCGAGGCCCGCCTCGGGGAAGTACCTCGCCGTGCGTTCGAGCTTCAGCAGCACGCCCATGACGACGACCGGGAGCAGGAGGACGACAAGGCGACCCCACTTGTGGCGGGGCTTCAGTAAACGTGAAGCGAACGAAGTGTGAACAGGCATCGTCCGGACATGCTACGTTATCCGGCCGAATGACGGTTATCCGGCGGTGTCCGGCTGGATGTCGATCCGCCAGCCGGTGAGCCTGGCCGCGAGGCGCGCGTTCTGGCCCTCACGGCCGATGGCCAGCGACAGCTGATAGTCCGGCACGATGGCCCGACAGGCCCGGGCCCCCTGGTCCACCACGGTCACCGACAGCACCTTCGCCGGCGAGAGCGCCGCCGCGACGAACTTCGTCGGGTCCTCCGACCAGTCGACGATGTCGATCTTCTCGTCTCCGAGCTCGTTGGTCACGGCGCGCACCCGCTGGCCCATCGGACCGATGAACGCGCCCTTGGCCGAGACGTCGGCATGGTTGGAGCGCACCGCGATCTTCGTGCGGTGGCCCGCCTCCCTGGCGATCTCCATGATCTCGACGATGCCCTGGCCCAGCTCCGGCACCTCGAGCGCGAACAGCTTCTTCACCAGGTTGGGGTGCGTGCGCGACACGATGACCTGCGGGCCGCGCAGCTCGCGGCGGACCGCCACCACGTAGACCCTCAGGCGACGCCCGTGGGAGTAGTCCTCCCCCGGCACCTGCTCGGCCAGCGGCATCATGGCCTCGAGCGTGCCGAGATCCACCCGCACCGCGCGGGTGTCGCGGTCCTGCTGGATGGTGCCGACGATGATGTCGCCCTCGGTGCCGGAGAAGTGGCCGAACTTCTGGTCGTCCTCGGCCTCGCGGATCCGCTGGAAGATGACCTGACGGGCTGTCGCCGCCGCGATCCGGCCGAAGTCGTCCGGGGTGTCGTCGAAGTAGCCGATGACCTCGTCGTCGTCGTTGAACTCGGGCGCCAGCACGCTGACCTTGCCGGTCTTCCGGTTGACCTCGACCTTGACGCCGCGCAGCGCGTGGGGCGTCTTGTTGTACGCGTTGAGCAACGCGTCCTCGAGGGTCTTGATGAGGTACTCCTCGGAGATGTCCTTGTCCCGCTCGATTGCGCGCAGCGCTGCCAGATCGACGTCCATCACTGATCCTCTCCATCCTCGTCGTCAAGGGAGCGGTTGAGCTCCACCTGGACGACAGCCTTCCTGATGCCGCTGAGCGCGACGGTGGTGGGGGTGCCGTCGACGTCCAGGGTCACGGCCTCGTCGTCGACCTCCACGATGCGCCCGGTGGTCTCGCCGCCCTCGGCGAGCCACAGCCTCACCAGCCGGCCCCTGTTGCGCCGGTAGTGCCTGACCGCCGTGAGCGGCGTGCTTACCCCCCGGGAGCTCACCTCCAGTGTGTAGGGGCGGTCGCCGACGGCGTCGCTCTCGTCCAACGCCGCAGACAGGGCCGACGAGGCCCTGGCGATGTCGTCCAGCAGCGGACCGTGGCCGGTGGGGCCGTCCCCGTCCACCGCGATGCGCAGCACCGAGCGTTTGCCGATGGGTGTGACCTCCATGCTGTCGAGCTCCAGCCCGTGCCGCGCGAGGATCGGTTCGATGACCGCCGCGAGCGTGTCCTGCTGCATTTCGGCTCCCTATCCGGTTGTTGGCCCAATTGTGAAGGCCAAGCATACCGATAGGGTGAAATGCATGAACTGTGGCAGGCGGGCGGTGCTGCTGGCCCTGGCCCTCACGGGGTGCGGGCTGGACCCGACGATCTCGGGGTCCATGCCCCCGGCGCCGGAGCCGGCCCCCGAGCCCACCCAGGCCCCGGAGGTGGCGCTGGCGGCCGTCTCGGTGGCCGGGCTCGCCGGAGAGATCGAGGCGGCGCGTTCGGCCGCCGACGCGCCGGGCGGCTATCCAGCCTGGGCCGACGCGGGCGGCGCCGCCATGGGCGGGATCCTGGAGCGGCTGCGGGCCGTGGACCCGGTGGCCGGCGGCGAGCCCGCCTTCCAGGAGGAGGCTCCCCCGCCGTCGACCCCAGGCTCGTTCGCCGACGCGGAGGCCTCCATCGCAGCCGCCTCAGCGGCCGCTGAGGCGGCCCTGCGCGGGGCCGCGCTGGCCGCCCAGGGGCAACCGCTGCGCCTCCTCCTGGCATCGGCGGCGTGCACCGCCCGCTCGCTGGCCGCCGTCGCGACGCCGTCGGTGGAGGGCGACAGCTTCCCCCGCCACTTCCAGGGCACCACGGTGGCGGCGTCCCTGCCCATCGCGTTGAGCCACGTGTGGGCGCTCATCTACGGGCTCGGCGTCGGCCTGGGCCGCCTGGACGACGACGACCCGCTGGCCGCCCTCGGCGCCGCCAGGCTCGCCGCCGCGAAGGAGCTCCGCAACGAGCTGCGCGACGCCCTCCCGGGCAGGCCCCCCACTCAGCCCGCCGCGTTCGACCTGCCCACCCCGATGAGCACCAGCGAGGAGATCCGGGCCGGCTGGGGCGGGCTGGAGGTCTCCGTGCTCGAAGGGCTCGGAAGGGTGGTCGCGGCCGGTGGGCCGAGGGTGGAGCGTTGGCTGGATCTGATGATCGCGCAGACCGACGATGTCGCGGCAGTGGGCCAGCCCCTGACGCGCTGGCCCGGGTGGGCCTGAGCCTCAGCCCCGAGCGGCCGCCAGCACCTGGTCGACGATCTCCGCCACCGGGATCTCGCGCCTGTCCCCCGTGCGGCGGTCGCGCAGCTCGACCACGCCGTCGGCGAGCCCTCGGCCCACCACGACGATGAGGGGCATGCCCATCACCTCGGAGTCGGCGAACTTCACCCCGGGGCTGGCCTTCCGGTCGTCGTAGAGCACGTCCAGTCCGCGGCCCGACAGCTCGCCGGCGATGCGCTCGGCCTCGGCGAAGACCGCCGCGTCCTTGCCCGTGGCCAGAAGCTGCACCTGGTACGGCGCCAGGCCGATGGGCCAGCAGAGACCCTTGTCGTCGCAGGTGGCCTCCGCCACCGCCGCCACGGCGCGGGACACTCCCACGCCGTAGGAGCCCATCGTGACGGTGACCAGCTTGCCGTTCGAGTCGAGCACCTTCAGCCCCAGCGCCTCCGCGTACTTGCGGCCGAGTTGGAAGATGTGGCCCATCTCGATGCCTCGGGCCAGCGTGAGCGGGCCGGAGCCGTCCGGGGCTGGGTCCCCCTCGCGCACGTCCGCGACGTCGATGACGCCGTCGGCGACGAAGTCGCGGCCGGCGGTGACGCCCACCAGGTGCCGGTCCTTCTCGTTGGCGCCCGTGGCCCACGACGTGCCGGAGACCACTCGCGGGTCCACGAGGTACTCGATGCCGGTGGCGGATCCGGCGCCCAGGACGCGGGTCCCGTCCAGCGAGACCGGGGAGATGTAGCCCACCACGAGGTCCGGGTAGCGGGCGAAGTCCTCGGGACCGAACGGCTCGGCGGTGGCCGGCTCCAGCGCCGCGGCGAGCCGCTTGACGTCCACCTCCCGGTCGCCGGGGAGCCCGACGGCGAGCGCCCGCGTCTTCCCGTCGGCGCCCGTGACGGAGAACAGCACGTTCTTCAGCGTGTCCGCCCCGGTCCACTCACGCTCCGGCAGGTCACGGTTGAGGATCCCCACCACCGCCGCGATCGTGCCGGCGTCCGGGGTCTCGACGATGCGCATCGCCGGCGCCTCCTCCAGCGGCAGTTCGGCGGGCGGGGCGACGCGGACGGCCTCCACGTTTGCCGCGTAGCCCGCCGGCGACCGCACGAACGTGTCCTCGCCGTTGGCGGCGACGGCGAGGAACTCCTCGGAGCGGGATCCGCCCATGGCGCCGGCCATGGCGGAGACGATGACGAACTCCAGCCCGAGGCGCTCGAAGATGCGCTGGTACGCGCGGCGGTGCAGCTGGTAGCTGGCCTCAAGGCCGGCGTCGTCCACGTCGAAGGAGTACGAGTCCTTCATCACGAACTCGCGCCCGCGCAGCAGCCCGGCGCGGGGACGGGCCTCGTCGCGGTACTTGGTCTGGATCTGGTAGAGCGAGAGGGGCAGGTCCTTGTAGGAGCTGTAGAGGTCCTTGACCAGGAGCGTGAACATTTCCTCGTGGGTGGGGCCGAGGAGCATGTCGGCACCCTTGCGGTCCTGCAGGCGGAACAGGTTGTCCCCGTAGTCCGCCCACCGCCCGGTCTGCTCGTAGGGCTCGCGCGGGAGGAGGGCCGGGAACCGGACCTCCTGGGCGCCGATGGCGTCCATCTCCTCGCGGACCACGGCCTCCACCTTCTGCAGGACCTTCAGCCCGAGCGGCAGCCAGGAGTAGACCCCGGGGGCGGCGCGTCGGATGTAGCCCGCGCGCACGAGCCACCGGTGGCTCGGGACCTCAGCGTCGGCTGGATCGTCGCGGAGGGTGCGGACGAAGAGGCTCGACAGGCGAGTGAGCATGGGTGGCGCCTTTCTCGGGATGACCGGGGTCAGCCTAGTACCACTGCGGGGAAGTGCTGATCAGGGCGGTGACCGGAGAGGACTGCCCGACCTGACGTGGTGGCGCGCGGGTCTAGAAGTGGACCGTGGCCAGGGCTCCGACGTCGACGAACCCGAGCCGCTCGTAGGCCCTGATGGCGGGGGCGTTGAAGTCGTTGACGTAGAGGCTGATCCGCGGGTAGCGCTGCATGGCGAGGCGGAGCATCCCCGACAGCGCGGGCACGCTGATGCCCTGACCGCGAAGCGCCGGGTCCACCCACACCCCCTGCAGCTGGGCCTGGTCTCCCAGCCTCGGGCCGAGGTCCGCCTTGAAGATCACCTTGCCGTGGTCGTCGACGACGCCGAAGGCGTCGCCGTCGACGAGCCTCTGCATCACGAAACGCTCGTACCCGGTGCCGTACTTGAAGGGCGAACTGCCGATCTCGTCGGTGTACATGTGCACCGAGGCGTCCAGGTAGCTGGGGTAGTCGTCGGCCGTCAACCGGCGCACCCGAGGGTCCGGCGCGATGACCGGCGGGCGCTCCAGCAGCATCAGCGGCTGGCGGCGCCTGATGTTGCTCACCCCCGACCAGGTGGCGGGCCAGCGCTCGGTGAGGCCGAGATGGAGGCCCAGGACGGAGATGGCGGGCCCCAGGATGGAGGTGCAGCGGCGCACGGGCCCGAGCTGGCCCACGAAGGCCGGCAGCGCCCCGGGATCGAAACCCGCCACGAAGACCGTGCCGCCGTCGAGCATGAGCGAGACGATCTCACCGCCGCGCTCGAAGGCGAACACGTTGCCCAGGCGCCTTCGGTCGATGCCGTAGGTGGCGATCTTGGCGGCGAGGAAGAGGTTCTCGACCGGGCTCCGCGCCAGGAATCCGAGTGCCTCGTCCCGGTCTGCGCCGGTCAGCGCGCGCACCCGGGAAGCCATGCGCGTCAGCCTAGGAGACGGAGACCGCAGGCGTGCCGATCTCGCCCATCTCGGCGGCGAGGCGCTGGGCCTCGATGATCAGCGTCTCGACGATCTCGTCCTCCGGCACGGTCTTGATGACCTCCCCCTTGACGAAGATCTGGCCCTTGCCGTTGCCGGAGGCCACGCCGAGGTCAGCCTCGCGCGCCTCGCCGGGCCCGTTGACCACGCAGCCCATGACGGCGACGCGCAGCGGGGCCTGCATGCCTTCAAGGCCCTTGGTGACCTGCTCGGCCAGGGTGTAGACGTCCACCTGGGCGCGCCCGCAGGAGGGGCAGGAGACGATGTCCAGCTTGCGGGGACGCAGATTGAGCGACTCGAGGATCTTCAGGCCCACCTTGACCTCCTCGGCGGGCGGGGCCGAGAGCGAGACGCGGATGGTGTCGCCGATGCCGCGGCTCAGCAGGGACCCGAAGGCGACGGAGGACTTGATGGTGCCCTGGAAGGCGGGGCCGGCCTCGGTGACGCCGAGGTGGAGCGGGTAGTCGCACTTCTCCGAGAGCATCTCGTAGGCCCGCACCATGACCACCGGGTCGTTGTGCTTGACGGAGATCTTGAAGTCGTGGAAGCCCACATCCTCGAAGAGCGAGGCCTCCCACAGCGCCGACTCGACCAGCGCCTCGGGCGTGGGCGCCCCGTACTTGGCGAGCAGGCGCCGGTCCAGGGAGCCGGCGTTGACGCCGATGCGCAGCGAGACGCCGGCGTCCGAGGCGGCCTTGGCAATCTCGGCCACCTTGTCGTCGAACTGCTTGATGTTGCCCGGGTTCACCCGGACCGCGGCGCAGCCGGCGTCGATGGCGGCGAACACGTAGCGGGGCTGGAAGTGGATGTCCGCGATGACCGGGATCTGCGACTTCTTCGCGATGATCGGCAGCGCCTCCGCGTCGTCCTGGCTGGGCACCGCGACCCGGACGATGTCGCACCCGGTGGCGGTCAGCTCGGCGATCTGCTGGAGCGTGGCGTTGATGTCGGTGGTCTTGGTGGTGGTCATCGACTGGACGCTGACCGGCGCGTCCCCACCGACGAGAACCTTGCCCACCCTGATCTGCCGCGTGGGCCGACGGGGGGCGAGCACTGGGGCGGGCGCGGCGGGCATACCGAGGTTCACGGACATGGCGCCCACCCTACCCGCATCGGTGCGGCGGACGCTGCGGACAGCGGCCGGTGCGCCTCTAGAAGATGCTGATCGGCGAGATGATGTCGGCAAGGATCAGCACCACGCCTCCCAGGAGGAGGAACCCTCCGACGACGTAGGTGACCGGCAGCACCTTCGCCGTGTCGACGTAGCCAGGGTCGGGGCGCCCGAGGAGCCGGGCACCCTGCCTGCGCACCCACTCCCAGATCGCTGCCGCCACGTGCCCGCCGTCCAGCGGCGGCAGCGGCACGAGGTTGAGCAGGGCCACGAAGAGGTTGACCGAGCCCAGCAGCGACAGCCACGTGGCGGCCTTGGCGGGCACGTCGAGCTCGGTGCTGGCCCCGATCTCTCCCGCGACGCGGGAGGCGCCGACGATGCTGATCGGCGAGTTGATGTCCCGGGGCTGGCCGGTCACGAGGTCGGCGGCGACGTTCCAGACCCGCACCGGGAAGCTGGCCAGCGCGACGACGGACTGCTTGGTCATGGTCCACATCTGTTCGGCCGTCTGGACGACCCCGCCGCGCCGCTGCTCGATGGTGGGCGAGACGCCGAAGAACCCCGCCTCGACGGTGCGAGTGGGGTCGAGCCGGTCCGGCACGAAGTTGAGCACGGTGTTGACCTGGGGCAGCGTCACCAGGGCGCCCGAGCGCTCGACGACGACGACGGCGGCCCCGTCGCGGTTGGCGCGGATGAGGTCGCCCATCTGTTCCCAACCCGTGAGCTCCACCCCGTTGAAGGAGACCAGGACGTCTCCCGGCTGCACGCCGGCCTGCGCCGCGGGCGTGGCCGGGTCTCCGGTGCGACAGGTCTGATCCGCCCGGTCCGCGGGCACCGCGCACTCGGAGACGTTCGCCACGGTCAGGGTGGCGGTGGGCACGCCATAGGCCAGGTTGATGCCGAGGAAGATGAGGAAGGCGATGAGGAGGTTCATGAACGGCCCGCCGAGCATGACCACGATCTTCTGCCAGGTCTTCTTCTCATAGAGGAGGCGGCCGCTGTCCGCAGCGGTGATGTCTTCGTACTCGACGGCGCGGGCGTCGTCGGCCATGCGGGTGAGCCACCCCTGCCGGGCGGACGGGCGCCTGGGCGGGTACATGCCCATGAGCCGGACGTAGCCGCCCAGGGGGATGGCCTTGATGCCGTACTCCGTCTCCCCTCGGGTGGTGGACCACAGGGTCTTGCCGAAGCCGACGAAGTACTTGCTGACGCGCACCCCGAAGAGCTTGGCCGGCACCAGGTGGCCCACCTCGTGCAGCGCGATCGAGGCCATGATCAGCGCGAAGAACAGCACCGCGAAGACGACGGTGACGAGCACGGTCATCCTGCGGCCGCCAACCCGGCCGCCCGGGCCCGTCCCCACGCGTCGGCGGCGAGGACGGCGTCAACGGTGAGGTCCGCGTCGGGGACGTGCCCCTGGGCAAGGTGCTCGTCGACGCATGCCGCGACGATGCGGGTGATGTCGAGGAAGCCGATCGTGCCCGCGCAGAAGGCGTCCACGCACGCCTCGTTGGCGGCGTTGTAGACCGCCGGGGCGGTGCCGGCCGCCTGGCCGGCCCGGCGGGCGAGCTCGACGGCGGGGAACGTCTCGTCGTCGAGCGGCTCGAAGGTCCAGGTGGCCGCGGTGCTCCAGTCACACGGCGCGGCCGCGTCGGCCAGCCGTTCGGGCCACGTCAGGGCGATCCCGATCGGGAGGCGCATGTCCGGCGGCGACGCCTGGGCGATGGTGGAGCCGTCGTGGAACTCCACCATCGAGTGGACCACCGACTGGGGGTGCACCGTGACGACGATGTCGTCGAAGTCCACGCCGTAGAGCAGCGCCGCCTCGATGAGCTCGAGGCCCTTGTTGACCAGGGTGGCCGAGTTGATGGTGATCACGCGCCCCATGTCCCACGTGGGATGGGCCATCGCCTGCTGCGGGGTGACGTCCGCGAGCTCGCGGGCCGACCGGCCGCGGAAGGGCCCCCCGGAGGCGGTGAGGATGAGCCGGCGGACCTCGTCGTTCCTGCCGCACCGGAGGGCCTGCGCGAACGCGGAGTGCTCCGAGTCCACGGCGACGATCTGGCCGGGCGCCGCCGCCTGCGTGACGAGCCGTCCACCGATGACCAGCGACTCCTTGTTGGCCAGGGCGAGGGTGCTGCCGGCCGCGAGGGCCGCCAGCGTGGGGCCGAGGCCGGCGGCGCCGGTGATGGCGTTGACCACCACGTCCGCGCCGCTCCCGGCGAGCTGGGTGGACGCCTCGGGACCGAGGAGGAGGCGGGGAAGCTGGTACTGACCGGTGCTCCAGCCGCGGCGGTCCGCCTCCGCGTAGAGGGCGCGTTGCAGCTCCTGGGCCGCGCTCGCCTTGGCCAGGGCCACCGTCTCCGGTTCGAACTCGACGATCTGGCGGGCGAGCAGCTCCAGGTTCCCGCCGGAGGCGGACAGCCCGACGACGCGGAACCTGTCCCTCCTGCCGGCGATCACGTCGAGGGTCTGGGTACCGATCGATCCGGTGGAGCCGAGCAGGACGATTGTGCGCACCGGCCCAGTCTATGTCGCCGGCGCCCCCCGGCCCGGGCACGCGGGGAGCGGCCCCGCGACCGTGCCAAGATCGGTGCATGCCTCTTGCCGCCCCTCCCCCAGCCGGAACGCCTGTGCCGTTCGCGATCACGAGATGGGCCGCGGAGAACCGCCGCCGGGTCGACGAGCTGGTGTGGCTCAACGAGCTCGGCGGGCTCACCGCCCGCATCGTCGGCCCGGACAGCGCCCCGCTGTACGCCAAGTGGAGCCCGCACGACCTCCTGCCGGAGGCCGAGAAGCTGTCCTGGCTGGCCAGCCGGTTCCCGTCGCCGCGAATGGTGGACTACGAGGAGCTCGACGACGGCTGGTTGATCGTCACCATGGGGATGCCCGGCGCCTCCGCGGTCGGGCATCTCGGCCAGGCGCACCCGGACCTGGCGGCCGCGGCCGTGGGCGAGGGGCTCGCGCGGCTCCACAGCCTCGACCCCACCGACTGCCCCTTCGGTCCGGCGGAGTGGATCGGGGTCCAGGAGGACGTGGACGTCCTGGTGGTCGCGCACGGCGACGCGTGCGCGCCGAACACCCTGATCGACGACGACGGCGGCTTCGTCGGCATCGTCGACGTCGGTGACCTCGGCGTGGCCGACAGGTGGGCGGACCTGGCGATCGCCTCCTGGTCCCTGGAGTGGAACTTCGGCCCAGGCCACGAGGACGCGTTCTGGGCGGGATACGGCGAAGCGCCGGACCCTGAGCGGATCCGGCGCTATCGCACCCTGTGGGGCAGCCCCTGACTCAGACCAGCCCGAACGCCTGCATCGCGGCCGCGACCTTCTCGAAGCCCGCGATGTTGGCGCCGAGCACGTAGTCGCCCGGCGCGCCGTAGGACTCCGCCGTCTCGGCGCACATGTCGTGGATGTTGCGCATGATGGAGGTCAGCCGCTCCTCGGTGTACTCGAAGCTCCAGGAGTCACGCGACGCGTTCTGCTGCATCTCCAGCGCGGAGGTGGCCACGCCGCCGGCGTTGGCCGCCTTGCCGGGCCCGTAGAGGATCCTCGCCTCCTGGAACACCTTGATGCCCTCAGGGGTGGTGGGCATGTTGGCGCCCTCGGCGACGGCGATGACGCCGTTGCGGACGAGCGTCGCGGCGTGGTCGCCGTTGAGTTCGTTCTGCGTGGCCGACGGCAGGGCGACGTCCACCGGCACGTCCCAGATGGAACTGCCGTTGGAGTGGTAGCTGGCGGACGGGCGGCGCTCGGCGTAGTCGCTGACGCGCCCGCGCTCAACCTCCTTGACCTGCTTGAGCAGGTCAAGGTCCACGCCTGCCTCGTCGACGACGTAGCCACCCGAGTCGGAGAAGGTGATGACCCTGCCCCCGAGCTGGTGGACCTTCTCGATGGCGTAGATGGCCACGTTGCCGGAGCCCGACACGCTGACCTTCTTGCCGTCGAACGACTGGCCGCGGGTCTTGAGCATCTCGTCGGCGAACACCACGGTGCCGTAACCGGTGGCCTCGGTGCGCACCAGCGAACCGCCCCACGCGATGCCCTTGCCGGTGAGGACGCCGGACTCGTAGCGGTTGGTGATCCGCTTGTACTGCCCGAACATGTAGCCGATCTCGCGGCCACCGACGCCGATGTCGCCGGCCGGGACGTCGGTGTACTCGCCGAGGTGGCGGTACAGCTCGGTCATGAAGGACTGGCAGAACCGCATGACCTCGGCGTCGGACTTGCCGCGCGGGTCGAAGTCGGAGCCGCCCTTGCCGCCGCCGATGGGCAGGCCGGTGAGCGAGTTCTTGAAGATCTGCTCGAAGCCGAGGAACTTGATCACGCCGAGGTAGACGCTGGGATGGAACCGGAGGCCGCCCTTGTAGGGGCCGAGCGCGGAGTTGAACTCGACCCGGAACCCGCGGTTGACCTGGACCTCGCCCTTGTCGTCCATCCACGGCACGCGGAAGATGATCTGGCGCTCCGGCTCGCAGATGCGCTCCAGGACCTTGGAGGCGATGTATTCCGGATGGCGCTTGACCACGGGCTCGAGGCTCTCGAATACCTCACGGACGGCCTGGTGGAACTCGGCCTCCCCGGGGTTGCGGGCCACGACTGCCTGGAAGACGCGTTCCAGTTGCTGCTCCATCGGTACTCCTTCGCGCTTGCGATGCTTGGAGCACTGAGTGTAACGAGCCCGTTACGCCTTGCTCACAGCAGTCCGCACTTCCCCGTCGCCGACGCTCGCGGCCAGCTGGCCGCAGGCGCCGTCGATCTCGGAGCCGCGGGTGTCGCGGAGCGTCACGGGCACGCCGCGCCGCTCCAGGGTCTGGATGAAGACGCGCTCGTCCTCCTTGCGCGACGCCGTCCACTTCGAGCCGGGCGTGGGGTTCAGCGGGATCAGGTTGACGTGCACCCAGCCCCAGTCGCCGCGCTTCTTCAGGACGGTGGCCAGGAGCTCCGCCCGCTCCTTCTGGTCGTTGATGTCGCGCATGAGGGCGTACTCGATGGACACCCGGCGCTTCGTGGTGCGCGCGTACTCCCAGGCGGCGTCGACGACCTCGGCCACCTTCCAGCGGGTGTTGATCGGGACGATCTCGTCCCGCAGCTCGTCGTCCGGGGCGTGCAGGGACACGGCCAGCGTCACGGGCAGGCCCTCCGTGGTGAGCTGCTGGATCTTCGGCACCAGACCCACGGTGGACACGGTGATGCCCCGCGCGCTCATCCCGAACCCGTCCGGGCTGGGGGCGAGCAGGGTCCGGATGGATCCGAGGACGGCCTTGTAGTTGGCCATCGGCTCACCCATGCCCATGAACACGATGTTGTTGAGCCGCCCCGTCGCGCCGGGGACCGCGCCGGAGGCGAGCATCTGGTTGGCGGCAAGCGCCTGCACCGTGATCTCGGCCTGGCTGAGGTTGCGCTGGAGCCCTCCCTGGCCGGTGGCGCAGAAGGGGCAGGCCATGCCGCAGCCGGCCTGCGAGGAGATGCACAGGGTGGAGCGCCCCGGGTAGCGCATGAGGACGGACTCGAGGAGGGACCCGTCGTGCAGACGCCACAGGGTCTTCACGGTCGCCCCCTTGTCGGCCGTGCGCTGAGTCACCTGCTCCAGCAGCCTGGGGAACAGCTGGGCCCCCAGGTCCTCCCTGATGGACGCCGGGATGTCCGAGAAGCCGGCGACGTCGTCCTCCAGGCGGTCGAAGAGGTGCCGCGAGATCTGGTTCGCGCGGAACTTCGGCAGGCCGAGCCGGTGGGTGGCGTCGACGCGCTCGTCGACGGTGAGGTCGAGCCAGTGGCGCGGCGCCTTGCCCCTGGCGGGAGCGTCGAAGACGATGGGTAGCTGAGTACCGGTCATGGGTCTTCCTTCGTGTGCGGGAGGGGTCAGCCGAGGGCCAGGTGCAGCACGAGCCACCCCATCGGGAACGCCACCAGCATGGAATCGAGCCGATCCATCACGCCGCCGTGGCCGGGTAGGAAGTTGGACATGTCCTTGATGCCCGCGTCGCGCTTGAGCAGGGACTCCACGAGGTCCCCGACCGTGGCGGCCAGGCTGACGAGGATGCCGAGCGGGATGCCCACCCACCACGGCGCGTCGAGCAGGTAGACGGAGGCCAGCACGGCGACGACGGTGGTCACCGCGACTCCCCCGGCCAGGCCCTCCCACGTCTTGCCGGGGCTGATGTGGGGGGCCAGCTTGTGACGCCCCAGCAGCGATCCGACGGCGTAGGCGCCGGTGTCGGAGGCCACCACGCAGACGATGACGGTGAGGATGCGGAGCTGGCCCTTGTCCGCGCCCATCAGCAGGGGAACGAACATGCCGAGCAGGGGGATGTAGGCGATCACCAGCGCGCTGGCCGCGACGTCGCGGATGAAACCCTCGGCGCCGCGGAAGAGCCTGGACGCCAGCGCGACGATGGTGGTGGCCCCGAGGCAGATGATCACGAACGACGTGGGCGTGACCCGCATGTCGACGAGCGCGGCCACGTACCCGCCGACGACGCTGACGGCGGTGCCCGCCACGATGAACCCGATCTCCGAGCGCATGCCCTTGAGCAGCAGCGCGCGATGCACCTCGACCGCGGCCAGGCACAGGCCCAGGGCGACGAGCACGATGAACAGCCACGGCGCCCAGACGAGTCCGAAGGCGAGCACCACGAACAACGCGACGCCGACCCCGATGGCCGCCGGGAGGTCCCGGCCGGCCTTCGGGGTCGGCGTCGCGTTCGTGCTCTGAGCCATCAGACCTCGAGGAGCTCGGCTTCCTTGTGCTTGAACAGCTCGTCGATGCTCTCGACGTACTTCTTCGTCGTGGCGTCGAGGGCCTTCTCGGCGCGGCTCAGGTCATCCTCGCTGATCTCGCCGTCCTTCTGCGCCTTCTTGAGGTGGTCCATGGAGTGGCGACGGACGTTGCGCACGGCGACGCGGGCATCCTCGGCCTTGGCCTTGGCCATCTTGATGTACTCCTTGCGGCGCTCCTCCGTCAGCTGCGGGACCAGGATGCGCACCGAGTTGCCGTCGTTGCTGGGGTTCACCCCGAGGTCGGCGTCGCGGATGGCCTTCTCGATGGCACCGATGGCGCTCCTGTCGAAGGGCGTGATCACCATCGAACGCGGATCCGGGGACGTGAACGTGGCCAGTTGCTGCAGCGGGGTGGGCGCGCCGTAGTAGTCCGCGGTGATCTTGTTGAACATCGCCGGATGCGCGCGCCCGGTGCGGATGGTGGCCATGTCCTCGCGGGCGTGGTCCACGGCGTGCTGCATCTTCGTGGAGGCTTCGTTCTGGGTTTCGGCGATCATGGATGACTCCTGAGGGTGACTGGGGTGGACTAACGCGAGACCAGGGTCCCGATCGGCTCACCGGCGACGACTCGGCCGATGTTGCCCGGGGTGGAGAGGTTGAAGAAGACGATGCTGAGGTTGTTGTCCCTCGCCAGGGAGATGGCCGTGGCATCCGCGACCTTCAGGTCCTCGGTGAGGAACTGGTCGTAGGACAGGCGCTCGAACTTGGTGGCGTCGGGGTGGGTCTTGGGGTCCTTGTTGTAGACGCCGTCGACGCCCTGCTTCCCCATGAGCAGCACCTCGGCCCCGATCTCCAGGGCCCGCTGCGCGGCGACGGTGTCGGTCGAGAAGTACGGCATGCCGGAGCCGGCCCCGAAGATGACGAGACGGCCCTTCTCCAGATGGCGCTCGGCCCTGCGGGGGATGTACGGCTCCGCGACCTGGGCCATGCTGATGGCCGACTGGACGCGGGTCTCGATACCGGCCTTCTCGCAGAAGTCCTGCAGCGCGATGCTGTTCATCACGGTGCCCAGCATGCCCATGTAGTCCGCGCGGTCCCGCGCCATCCCGTTCTGCGACAACTCGGCGCCGCGGAAGTAGTTGCCGCCGCCGACCACCACCGCCACCTGCGTTCCCGAGCGGACGACGGCCGCGATCTCCTCAGCGATGTTGGCCACCACAACGGGGTCCACCCCGAGCTTGCCGCCGCCGAACACCTCCCCGGACAGCTTCAACAGGACTCGCCGATAAGCCACTGGGCCTCCTCGTTCTGGCTGGGTCACCTCATGGACGTGGGAGGAGGAGATACCAGAAGCCAAGAGTATACCCCCTCCCCCCCCCTCCTA
>NZ_JBUZNN010000004.1:195008-239112 GCF_055326235.1 Tessaracoccus yangjingae
TTTTGTTTGTTATTGCCCCCTTTCCTCCGCCCCCCCAACCCCGTCCTTCCCCCCCCCCACGTCACTCTACTTCACTGTGCAGCGGGCTGCTTGACCTGGGTCAGGCGCCGACGGCGAACCGCACGAAGCGCACGATGGAGGTGTCGCCGGCCTTGAGCGCATCGCCCACCGACTTCTTGTCCTCCCAGACCGCGGCCTGGTCCACGAGCACGACGTCCTTGAAGAAGCCGCCGACGCGGCCCTCGACGATGCGCGGGATGGCGCCCTCGGGCTTGCCCTCCTCCTTGGCCGTAGCCTCGGCGATGCGGCGCTCGTTCTCCACCACGTCGGCGGGAACCTCGTCGCGGGTGACCCACTGCGGCGACATGGCGGCGATCTGCATGGCCACCTGGTGCGCCAGCGCCTCGTCGCCCTCGTACTCGACGAGCACGCCGACCTGCGGGGGCAGGTCAGCCGCGCGGCGGTGCAGGTAGAGGTGGGTGGCGCCGTCGAAGTTGGCGGCGTTGACCACAGAGAGGTTCTCGCCGATCTTCGCGCCGAGCTCGGCCACGGCGTCGGCGACCTTGGCGCCCGAGGCCAGCGAAGCCTCGTTCGTGGCGGCCACGTCCTTGGCACCCGAGGCGATCACCGCGGCGAGGATGTCGTCGGCGAGGCTGACGAACTCCCCGTTCTTCGCGACGAAGTCGGTCTCGGAGGCGAACTGGATGAGGGCGCCGTCGCGGCCCGCGACGATGCCGTTGGTGGCCTCGCGGTCCGCGCGCTTGGCGGCCTTGGCAAGGCCCGAGATGCGCAGCAGCTCGATCGCCTTGTCGAAGTCGCCCTCGGCCTCGGTGAGGGCGCGCTTCGCGTCCATCATGCCCGCGCCGGTGGCGTCGCGGAGCTTCTTCACATCAGCGGCAGTGATTGCCATGAGTGGTGTTTCCCGTCTTGTTGAGTGAGATCAGTTGGCGTCGGTGGTGTCAGCGTCCGCGGCGGGGGCCTCGGCCTCGACGGCGGGGGCCTCGGCCTCGACAGCCGGAGCCTCGGCCTCGACAACCGGAGCCTCAGCCTCAACAGCCGGAGCCTCAGCCTCGACCGCGGGGGCGGCCTGGGCGTCGGCGCCGAGGAGCTCGCGCTCCCAGTCGGGCATGGGCTCGGCCTGGACCTGCTCGCCGCCACGGCCGGAGGAGCGCTCGATGAGGCCGTCGGCGACAGCGTCGGCGATGATGCGGGTCAGCAGGGCGACGGAGCGTATGGCGTCGTCGTTGCCCGGGACCGCGTAGTCGACCTCGTCGGGGTCGCAGTTGGTGTCCAGGATGCCGACGACGGGGATGTGCAGCTTGCGGGCCTCATCGACGGCGAGGTGCTCCTTCTTGGTGTCCACGATCCACACGGCCTGGGGGGTGCGGGCCATGTCGCGGATGCCGCCGAGGGTCTTGTCGAGCTTGATCTTCTCGCGCTCGAGCTGCAGGAGCTCCTTCTTCGTCAGCCCGGAGCCGGGGACGTCGGTGAAGTCCATGCCCTCAAGCTCCTTGAGGCGCTGGATGCGCTTGGTCACCGTGTGGAAGTTGGTGAGCATGCCGCCGAGCCAGCGCTGGTTGACGTAGGGCATGCCGACGCGCGTGGCCTGCTCGGCGATGGCCTCCTGCGCCTGCTTCTTGGTGCCGACGAAGAGGACCTGGCCGCCGCGCGCCACCGTCGACTTGACGAACTTGTACGCCTTGTCGATGTAGCTCAGCGAGAGCTGGAGGTCGATGATGTAGATGCCGTTGCGCTCGGTGAAGATGAACCGCTTCATCTTGGGGTTCCAACGACGGGTCTGGTGCCCGAAGTGAACGCCGGACTCGAGGAGTTGGCGAGTGGTGACGACGGCCATGGCCGGTCCTTCCGCGGCGGGGCACGGCCCCGCCTGACTTCGGTGAGCTGAGCTCACGGTGGTTACGATGGCCCCGGACGTGGGGCCAATGCCTGATGCGCCCGGCGCCGAACCCGCTGACGCATCAGCGGGACCACTCGGCCACCGGCGGTCCCCCGCGCGGCGCATGCGATGTCAACCCGGAGGTTGCGGGGACCATCCTAGACAGTGCCTCCCACACTGGACAAAACGGCCGCCGTCCACAGCCCGCGGCGAGCGCGGGAGATCGGGGCGCCGCGTGACGACAAAGGGGCATGCGCGCCACCCTGGTCTCGATCTGCCTCGTCGTCCTGCTGCACGCCGGCACCTCCCCCGCCGGCGCCGACCAGGGGCTGGTCCTCGATCCGCCGCTGTCGGGGCCCATCGTGCGCGCGTTCGACGCCCCGGCCTCTCCCTACGCCGCGGGGCACCGGGGGGTTGACCTGGCCGGGGGCGTGGGGGCGCAGGTGCGGGCGTCCGCCGCGGGGCGGGTGTACTTCGCCGGCAGGGTGGCCGGCACCGGCACGGTCTCCGTGGACCACGGCAACGGATGGCGGACCACCTACCAGCCGGTGACCCCCTCGGTGGTCACGGGGCAGGTGGTCTCCGCCGGGGACCGGCTCGGCTCGCTGTCCGCAGGTCACTGCGCGGCGTCCGCGTGCCTGCACTGGGGCCTGACCGACGGCGAGACCTACCTCGATCCCACGGCCTACACGGCGCTCCCGGTGATCCGGCTCCTGCCCGCCGGGTCGCGGCCCCCGGCCCGGCCCGAGCTTCCCCCGGCCCGGGTGGGCGGGGCCGGGCCGCGGCCCGTCGCGGGGCCGGTGTCCTCACCGTTCGGCATGCGGCGCCACCCGGTCACGGGGGTGGTCAAGCTGCACGACGGGGTGGACATCTCCGCTGCGTGCGGCACGCCCGTCACCTCACCGGCCGCCGGCCGGGTGGTGGACGCCTCGTTCCACGCCGCCTACGGCTACCGGGTCCGGATCGACCACGGGGCGGGCCTGACGATGGCCTACACGCACCTCCAAAGGCTTGAGGTGTCGGAAGGCCGACGGGTCGCGGCAGGGGACCTGATCGGCAGGGTCGGGAACACGGGGCTCTCCACCGGCTGCCACCTGCACTGGATGGCCTGGCGCGACGGCTCACTGACCGATCCGCTCTCGCTCCCGTGAGCCCGGCGGCGGCGTCGGTGTCAGGCGCGGGGATGCGCCTGGCCGAACGCCTGCCGGAGCCGCTCCGGCGTGACGTGGGTGTAGATCTGCGTGGTGGCCACCGACGCGTGGCCCAGCATCTCCTGGACGCTGCGCAGGTCGGCGCCGCCCTCGATCAGGTGGGTGGCCATGGCGTGACGCAGGCCGTGCGGCCCCACGTCGGCCCCCGGCCCGGCGGCGGCCGTGACCGCGTGCACCACCCGTCGGGCCACGCGCGGGTCGAGGGCCCCGCCCCGCGCGCCGAGGAAGACGGTCGCCGGGCTGCCCTCCACGGCCACCCGGGGCCGGGCGGCCAGCCACCCGTCGATGGCCCTCAACGCCGGCAGGCCCAGCGGGACGGTCCGTTGCCTGCCGCCCTTGCCCAGGACCGTGAGCGAGCGTCGATCCCGGTCGACGTCGCGCAGCAGCAGCCCGCACACCTCGGAGACCCGCAGGCCGCTCGAATACAGCACCTCGACCAGAGCGAGATCGCGTCGCGCCAGCGGGTCGTCCTCCTGGCCCGCGCGCGCCTCGGCCCCGGCCAGGCTCAACGCCACCGCGCCGACGGCGGGCACCCTGGGCAGGGCCTGCCTGCGCTTGGGCGCCCTGAGCCGCAGCGCCGGGTCCTCCCGGATCAGCCCCTCGCGCAGCGCCCAGGCGAAGAAACCCCGCGCGCAGGCCACGCGCCGCTGCACGGTCGCCGAGGCCGCGCCGTCGTCGGCCATCCCGGCGAGCCACCCACGGAGCCCGGTGAGGGTGACCCGCCCGAGATCCACGTCCACGGACGCGGCGAGGTCCAGCAGGTCGGCGCGGTAGGCCCGCACCGTGTTGTGCGAGAGCCCGCGCTCGGCGCGCAGGTGCGCCGAGTAGTCGTCCACGGCCGCGGACCACCCGGGGGGAAGCTCCATGCCGCCAGTCTGGCGCACCAGGGCCGCTCAGACGACGCACGACACCCGTGCGGCATACTGGTCAGCCGGACAGCAGGGTCCGATCGAGCGGAGGACGGGACATGACGCAGGACGATCTCACGCAGGGCGGCACGGTGTTGCCGATTACTCGCTGGGGCACGCCGGTCATGCACGAGCAGACGGCGCCGGTCACGGTCTTCGACGAGAAGCTCCGCACCCTCGTGAGGGACATGTTCGCCACCATGCAGGCCTCCGACGGGGTCGGACTGGCGGCCACACAGGTGGGCGTAGGGGTGTCGGTGTTCATCTACGCATGCCCGGACGCCGACGATGTGATCCAGGTGGGCGCGGTCTGCAACCCGGTGGTGACCGTCCCTGAGGGTCCCGACCGCCAGCTCGACGCCGCGGATGAGGGCTGCCTGTCCTTCCCCGGGGGCTACGCCCTCCTGGCGCGCCCGGACAGGGCGCGCTGCGTCGGCCAGGACCCGTGGGGTAACGAGATCGTCGTGGAGGGCACAGGGCTGCTGGCCCGCTGCCTGCAACACGAGACGGACCACCTCAACGGCACCGTGTTCGGGGACCGGCTCTCGGCACGCTCCCGCCGGCAGCTGGATGCGAAGGTCCAGGAACTCGCCTGGCGCTACCCGGACGACTGGCCGGTCTCCCCCAAGGCCACCCATGCCAGTCCGACGGCCCAGGGCGACGCGCCCCACGTGCAGGGCTGACCCGCACAACCCAGCGGCGTCGACGGCGCCGGCAGGGAGCGTCGCGGCTCAGTGCTGGGGGTGGAGCGGCGTGAGGCCGCCGGGGATCTCGTCGGTGACCACGATCACGGTGTCGATGGCCTTCCAGTCCGCCTCCTGGCACCGTCGCCGCAACTCCTCGATCTGTCCCACCGTGACCGCCGCCCCCTCCACCGGCACGACGAACACTTCGCTGTGGAACACGTGGCCCAGGTCCCTGGTGCGCACCTCTGCCTCCGCCACCCACCCGGTCGTCAGCGCGGCCCGTCGCAGCTTCTGGATCACGGGATGCGGCTCCTCGGAGTCGATGGGGGTGGCCCGCGCGTCGAGGAGCGCCGAGACGGCGTGCCGCAGGTTGGTCACTCCGTCCTTGACGATGCTCAGCGACACCACCATGGCCGCCACCGCATCGGCCCACCACAGGCCGAAACCGATTCCGACCACGCCGGCGACGGTGGCCAGACCCGTCTGCCAGTCGGCCTTGAGCATGTCCGCGTCGGCCGCCAGCACCTTGTCGTGCAGTTGCTCGGCCAGCTTGAGCTTCATCCGGCCGAGGATCACCGGCGGGACGGCGGTGAGCGTCATGACGACGATCATGAGCCAGCCGGCCCAGATCGTGCGCCCCGCGAGGTTGACCACGCCGATCGGCGGCCGCTCGCCGGAGATCAGCCCCGAGGCGCCGTTGTAGATGAGCAGCAGGCCGAAGGTGAGGAGGGCCACCGCGGACACGAGGTGACCGGCGGCGATGGCGCGGTGGTGCCCGTACGGGTGCTCGGGGCTGCGCGGGAGCGCCGCGCGGCGCACGCCGATGAGGAACGCGATGGGGGCGATGAGCGCCAGGGAGTCCTCGGCGAAGGCTGTGCGCATGGCCTGGGACTGCCCCGCCGTGACGCCCACGGCCGCGATGATCGCCACCATCACCAGCAGCGACACCCATTCGAGGCGGATCGCCCGGTGCAGCAGCGCAGACTGCTCGGGGGGCAGCGCCGAGTGGCGACGCCCGGTCATCCCTCGTGGCCTTCCGCGATGAGGAAGCGTTCGAGGTTGCTGAGCAGTGCGTTCTCCCCCTGCCTCACGGCGATCACCAGCTTCTCCGACTTCCCGTCGGGGCCCACCGTCCGCGTGTAGGGGCGGGTGAACGCGGCATGGGTCGACCACGGGGAGTCCGAGGCAAGTCCGCCGATGACGAGATCGACCTGGCCGAGCTTGAGCAGTTCCATCAGCTCGCTCTCCGCCCCCTCCCTCCACTCGACGGTGGCGCCGATGCTCTCCGCGTAGGCCTCGACGATCTCGGCCTCGGCGCCGGTCACCGCCCCGTCGTCGGCCACGTCGACGTGCGGAGGGTGACTCGAGACGCCCACCAGCAGGGGTCCACCCGACGCCCTGATCAGCGTCCCCTCCGGATCGCGGGGGAAGTCCGGCTCAGCGCAGCCCGCCAGCAGGAGAACCAGAATGACGGCGACACACCGTCTGACGACGTGTTCCATCGTCGCAGTCTGTCACGGGGCCAGGGCGTAGGCCAGGATCGCGGCGGCCGCGGCCACGTTGAGCGAGTCGACGGCCGAGGTCATCGGGATGGTCACGTGGCGGTCGGCCGCGGCCAGCCACGCGGCGCTCAGGCCCCGGCCCTCCGTGCCGAGCAGGAGGGCAATCTTCTCCGGCGCGACGAACGCCGCGAGGTCCACGGCCGACGGGGACAGGGTGGCGGCCACCAGGGCGAAGCCGGCCTCGCGCAGGCGGCCCAGGTCCGCGTCGTCGTCCATCCTCCGCCACGGCATCGCCAGCGACGCGCCCATCGAGGCCTTGACCGCCCGACGGTACAGCGGGTCCGCGCTGCCCGGCGACACCACGACGGCGTCCCACCCCAGGCCCGCCGCGACACGCACGATGGCGCCGATGTTGGCGTGGTCCACCACGTCCTCGCACACGATCACGCGGCGTGCGCCCAGGATCCGGTCCCACGGGGCCTCGGGGGGCCTGTCGAACGAGCCCAGCGCCCCGCGGTGCACGTGGAAGCCGCTCACGGTCTCGATCAGGGCCTCCGTCGCCACGTAGACCGGCACGTCGGGCCACCGGTCCAGCAGCGGCTGGACGCCGGCGAGCCACCGCGGCTGCAGCAGGAGCGACCTCGGCCGGCACCCGGCCGCGAACGCCCGCTCGATGATCTTGACCCCCTCCGCGATGAAGCGGCCGCCGTCGGCCTTCCGCAACTGCGCGTCGCGGAGTCCGACGAAGTCGGCGAGCCGTCCGTCGGCGGGGTCGGTCACGTCGATCAGCACGGGGCGACCCTACCGCCGATCCCGCCGACGCCGGATGGCCGATAGCATCGCGGCCATGGAACCGTTCGTGCTGCTCGACGACGCCGCGAGCGGCGCCTCGACGCTGCTCAGCGGATTCCGGCGGGTGAGCGAGGTCCAACTGGACTCGCTGGACGCGGCGCTGCGCGCCGGGTGGGACGAGGGTCTCCACTGCTTCGCCTGGCTGCCGTACGAGTTCGGCGAGGCGATCATGGGGCTCTGCGCCGACGGCCGAGCGGCCTTGTACTGGTTCGAGTCCCGCACCGCCACCGACGCGGACGCCTGGCTCCCCGAGGACCGCCACGCCTGGCTGGCCGACGTCGTCCACGACGTGGACCTCCCCCACTTCCGGGACCGGGTGGCCCAACTGCAGGAGGCCATCGCCGCCGGCACCACCTACCAGGTCAACTTCACCCACGAGGTGACGGCGCGGCTCGTCGGGGAGCCATCGGCCCTTTACGCCCGCCTCAGGCAGAGGCAGCCCGTCGCGTTCGGCGCCCTCTCCCACCTGCCCCCTCCCGCGGCGCCGTGGACGCTCAGCCTCTCCCCCGAGTTGTTCCTGCAGGTCGAGGGCGGAACCGTGGTTGCCCGTCCCATGAAGGGCACCGCCCCCGCGGACTCGGACCCGGAGGCCCTGCGCCTCGACCCCAAGAACCGGGCCGAGAACCTGATGATCGTCGACCTCCTCCGCAACGATCTCAGCCGCGTCGCCCTCCCGGGCACAGTGGCGGTGCCGCGGCTGTTCGACGTGGAGCGGGTGGGAAGCCTGTGGCAGATGACCAGCACCGTCACCGGCACCCTGGCCCCCGGCACCACCCCGGCGGCCCTGCTCGCCGCCACCTTCCCGTGCGGGTCCATCACCGGGGCCCCGAAGCTGGCGAGCATGCGGCTGATCCGTGCGACCGAGGGCGGCGGCCGCGGGCTCTACACAGGCAGCCTCGGCACCATCGAACCGGCCGCCGACAGCCTCGGCTGGCGGATGGGCCTCAGCATCGCCATCCGCACCCTGGAGATCGGCGACGACGCGGGAGTGCGCCTGGGGATCGGCTCCGGTGTGGTGGCCGACAGCACGGCGGCCGCCGAATGGGAGGAGTGCCTGGCCAAGGCCGCCTTCGCGACCACGCTCGAGCCGACGGTGACCCTCAAGGAGACGCTCCGCGTCGTCGACGGGGTGGCACCGCTGGCCGCGAGGCACCAGGCCAGGTTGGACGCGTCCGCCTCGGCGCTCGGCTTCGGGACCGTGGCGGGCGTGATCGAGGCCGCCGTCCGCGACACCCCGGCCGGCCGGTGGCGGCTGTCACTGGACGTCACACCCGCCGGTGAGGTCACCGCGACACGGACGCCGCTCGACCCGGACCCCCCAGAGGTCCGGGTGCGGCTGGCCACCGCGCCGTGGGCCCCGGGGCCGCTGGCCAGGCACAAGACGTCGGCCCGCGCCCTCTATGACGAGGCGGTCGGCGACGCCGTCGGACGAGGCTGCTTCGACACCATCGGGTTCGACGCCTCGGGGCGGGTCCTCGAGGGTGGGCGCACGTCGGTGTTCGCGCTGGTGGACGGCCGCTGGGCCACGCCTCCGCTCGCGCTCGGCATCCTCGACGGCGTCCAGCGCGCGGCCGTGCTGGCGGAGCCCGGCCTGCTCGGTGCCGACACCGTGTCCGAGGAGATCCTGACCGTCGACCAGCTACGACGCGCCGACGCCGTCGTGGTCACCAACGCGCTCCGCGGGATCCTCCCGGCGCGCCTCGAGGAGGACGCGTGAAGCTGAAGGTCGACCCCATCCTGGTGATCATCCTCGGCACCCTCGCGTTGGGTCTGCTCCTCCCCGTCAGCGGCCGCCCGGCGGAGGTGCTGGACCTGGTGACCCTCGTCGGCATCTTCGTGCTGTTCTTCGGCTACGGCGCCAGGCTGTCGGCGGCCGAGACCCGCTCGGGGCTCAAGAACTGGAAGTTGCACCTGGCCATCCTCGGCACCACGTTCGTGGTGTTCCCCCTCCTGGCCCTGCCCCTGCTCGCCGTCCCCGACGACGTCCTCTCGGCTCCCATCCGGGTGGGCCTCATCTTCCTGTGCCTGGTTCCGTCGACGGTGCAGTCGTCGATCACCTTCACCTCGCTCGCGGGCGGCAACGTCGCGGCGGCGATGGTCGCGGCCACCGCGTCCAACGTCCTGGGGGTGGTGATCACGCCGCTCCTGGCCATGGCGCTCATCCCCACCGCCAGCGGGGGGTCCATCGGCTTCGGGCAGGTGTGGGGCGTGGTGGTGCAGCTGCTCCTCCCCTTCGTTCTCGGGCAGCTGTCCCGCGTGGTGACGGCCGGCTTCATGGCCCGGCACAGGACCCGGCTGAAGCTCCTCGACCAGGCGGTGATCATGCTCATCGTCTACGGCGCCTTCTCCGAGCTGAGGGACTCCGGCGTGTGGCGCCAGCTCCAGCTGGCGGACCTGGCGCTCCTGGTGCCGCTGGCGCTCGGCCTGCTGGCGTTCATGTTCTGGTTCACGTGGGCAGTCGGCGGATGGCTGGGCTTCCCGCGCGAGGACCGGATCGCCCTGATGTTCTGCGGCACGAAGAAGTCACTGGCCACGGGCGTGCCGATGGCGAGTGTCCTCTTCCCCGGCGCGACCGTCGGGGTGCTGGTCATCCCGCTGATGCTGTTCCACCAGGCGCAGCTCCTGGTCAGCTCGGTGCTGGCCACCCGGCTGCGCCGGGATCAGGCCTGAGGCGTCCCCGGCTCCGGACCCCACGGGCTGGGCGGCGTGGCGGTCCCCGGCGGGGGAACGTCCGCGGGGGCCGGAGGCTCGGGGGCCGCGGTCACCGCCGGCTGCTCCATCCCCGCCCGAAGGGCCATGGTCTGGCTCGCGCGGTGGGCCCGCTTGGAGGCCGCGCGACCGGCGTCCAGCGCCTGCGCGTCCGCAATGGCCTGCTCGACGGTCTCGGTGGACCGCTGCCGGTCCCGGGCGGCCTGCTCCTCGATCTCGGCCTGCACGTCCACCATGACCGGCGCCTCGAACTTCTGGGCCGCCTTGGACACGTAGTCGCGCACCTCCTCGGCGTTGGTGACCTGGCCCAAGCCCTTCAGCGCGTCGTTGAGTTCGCTGGGAATGATCCACACCTTGTTCGAGTCGCCGCGGGCGAGCTTGGGCAGCATCTGCATGTACTGGTAGGCCAGCAGCGCCTGGTCCGGCTCGGCCGCGTGGATGGCGTTGAACACCTGCGTGATCGCCTGCGCCTCGCCCTCGGCGCGCAGCATCTGGGCCTGCCGGTCCGCCTGGGCCCGGAGCACCGCGGCCTCGCGGTCGCCCTGGGCGCGGAGGATGGCGGCCTCGCGGTCGCCGCCGGCCGACAGGATCTGCGACTGCCGCTGGCCCTCGGCGATGAGGATCGAGGCGCGCTTGTCGCGCTCGGCGCGCGCGCCCTTCTCCATCGCGTCGCGGATGGTGGGCGGCGGCTCGATGGCCCGCAGCTCCACGCGGTTGACCTTGATGCCCCACTTGCCGGTGGCCTCGTCGAGGACGGTGCGCAGCCGCTGGTTGATCTCCTCGCGCGACGTGAGCGCGGCCTCGAGGTCCATGCCGCCGATGATGTTGCGCAGCGTGGTCATGGTGAGCTGCTCGATGGCGGCCCGGTAGTTCTGCGCCTCGTAGGCGGCACGCACCGGGTCGACGATCTGGAAGTAGATGACCGAGTCGATGCTCACCATGAGGTTGTCCTCGGTGATCACGCCCTGCGGCGGGAAGGGCACGACGAGCTCACGCATGTCGAGGGTGTAGCGGACCTGGTCGAAGAATGGGACCACCAGGTGGGGGCCCGGCTCCAGCGTCCGGCGGAACTTGCCGAGGCGCTCGACCAGCGCCACCTGCTGCTGGCGGATGATCTTCAGGGTGGCCGCGAGCGTCATGACGATGAGGACGACGAGTGCGATGAGCACCCACAGTGCGATGTCGGGCATGGGTTGTCTCCTAGCTTCCGAGCTGACGACGGGCGGGATAGACGATGAGCGTGATGCCGTCGAGGGCGAACACCTCGACCTCCTCGTCGGCTTCGATGGTCACCGACGGGTCGTAGGAGCGGGCCTCCCACACCTGGCCCTCGACCTTGACCGCGCCCCTGCTGGCCGTGATCTCGGCCGTGGCCCGGCCGGACGCCCCGACGAGCTTGTCCAGCGACGAGCGGTAGCCCGGGGCCCGGCGGACCCGTTCGAGCAGCGTGGGGCGGAGCACGAAGAGGGTGAGGACGGCCGTGACGAGGGCGACGACGATCTGCAGCCAGATGAGGCCGGGGAACACGAGGGCCGTGACGCCACCGGCGAGGGCGCCGGCCGCCAGCATGAGGAGGGTCAGGTCCATGGTGAGGAGTTCGGCCGCGGCCAGCATGACCGCGAGGATCCCCCAACCCGCCCAGAGGTTGGCGCGGATCCAGTCGACCCAGTCGTTCACATGCGGCTCCTCGCGCTCCAGCGTACGCCGTCGTGGGAGACGGTCAGCGGCATGCCGAAGGTGCGGCTGAGGTTGTCGTCGGTGAGCGTGCTGGCGATGGGCCCCTCGGCCACGATCCGGCCCTCGCGCAGCAGCAGGCAGTGGGTGATCCCCTGGGGGATCTCCTCGACGTGGTGGGTGACCAGGACAGTGGCGGGCGAGTCGGGGTCCTGGCAGAGGTCCGACAGGGTGTCCACCAGCGCCTCGCGGCCCGCCAGGTCCAGTCCGCCGGCGGGCTCGTCGAGCAGGAGCAGCTCGGGGTCCGTCATGAGGGCGCGGGCGATCTGGACGCGCTTGCGTTCGCCCTCGCTGAGGGTGCCGAACGTGCGCTCGCGCAGGTGGGCGACGCGCAGCGAGTCGAGCAGCCGGTCCGCCTGGGCTAAGTCGTAGACGTCGTACTCCTCGCGCCACCGCCCGACGATGGCGTAGGCGGCGGAGAGGACCACGTCCTCCACCCGCTCAGCGCCGGGGATGCGGTCGGCGAGCGCTGAGGAGGTGAGGCCGATGCGGGGCCGGAGCTCGAAGACGTCGACGGTGCCCACCACGTCCCCGAGGAGCCCGACGATGCCGTCGCTCGGATACATCTGGGCCGAGAGGAGTTGCAGCAGGGTTGTCTTGCCGGCGCCGTTGGGCCCGATGACCACCCAGCGCTCCGACTCCCCGATGACGAGGCTGATGTCGTCGAGGAGGGTGGCCTCGCCACGTCTGATCGTCACGCCCGCAAGTTCCGCCACCGCTGCCATGCCACCCAACCTACCGGACTCCGACTCCCCCGCGCGGGGTGCCGGGCCTGAGTATGCGGGGATCACCGGCCCCTGACGACGACCCCAGCGAATCGCCGGTTGAAGCAGGCGTTGGCCGGGGCCAGGGCAGGTTCGGCTGAGGAGGGGCGCGGGAGGGCGCCTATCGCGACGCTCACGCTGACCCCAGCGGGTCGCCGGTTGAAGCAGGCGTTGGCCGGTGGGGGTCGGGGCAAGTTTGGCTGAGGAGGGGCGCGGGAGGGCGCCTATCGCGACGCTGACGCTGGCCCCAGCGTGTCGCCGGCTGAAGCAGGCGTTGGCCGGTGGGGGCCGGGGCAGGTTGGGTGGGCGTTGCTGACGGCGCGCAGCGCGGAGCGCCGCCGCCGGAAGCATGGGCGGCCCGGCCCCCACCGGTCAGCGCAGACCCGACCACACTTCTGGGAAGGGAAACGCGGCCTCGGCCTCACACCAGCAGGCGTCAGGCTCCGGTGGAGTGCAGCCCGCCGTCGACGTGGATCATCTCGCCCGTGGTGGAGGGGAACCAGTCGCTCAGCAGCGCCACGACCGCCTTCGCGGACGGCACCGCGTCGGAGGTGTCCCAAGGCAGGGGCGAGCGCGTCGACCAGGTGTCGTTGAAGGACGACGCTCCCGGAATGGCCTTCTTCGCGACTGTGTCCAGGGGCCCTGCGGCCACCAGGTTGCAGCGGATGCCGTCGGGTCCGAGGTACCGGGCCAGGTAGCGCGACGTGGACTCCAGCGCCGCCTTCGCCACGCCCATCCAGTCGTAGGTGGGCCAGCTGACGCGGGCGTCGAACGTGAGACCCACCACGCTGGCGCCGCGATTGAGCATGGGCTTGCAGGCCATGGTCAGCGACTGCAGCGAGTAGGCGGAGATGTGCAGGGCGGCCCCGACGGTCTCCCAGTCCGTGGTGAGGAACGCCCCGCCCAGCGCCTTCTCGGGGTGGGCGTAGGCGATCGAGTGCACGATGCCGTCCAGGCCGCCGTCGAAGTGCTCGGCCAGCACGCCGGGCAGCGCCGCGAGGTGCTCCTCGTTGGTGATGTCCAGCTCGATGAGCGGCGGCACGGGCTCCAGCTTGGAGATGGCCCGCTGAGCCGGGCCGATGGCGCGCCCGGCCGCCGAGACCACGACGGTGGCGCCCTCGCGCTGGGCGATCTCCGCGACCGCGTAGGCGATGGAGGTGCGCATGGTCACTCCGGTGACCAGGATGTTCTTGCCTTCAAGGAGACCCATCGTCAGGTCCTTTCTCAGTGACCCATGCCGAGGCCGCCGTCAACGGGGATGACGGCGCCGGAGATGTAGCCGGCGTGCTCGCCGGCCAGGAACAGTGCGGCCTGGGCCACGTCGTCGACGCTGCCGAGCCGGCCGGCGGGGATCCGCTTCGTGTAATCCGCGATGGTCTCATCCGGCAGGACGGCGGTCATGTCGGTCTCGATGAACCCGGGCGCGATGACGTTGGTGGTCACGTTGCGCGAGCCGATCTCGCGGGTGAGGCTGCGCGCCATGCCCACGAGTGCCGACTTGGACGACGAGTAGTTGATCTGTCCGGGGGAGCCGAGGAGGCCGACCACGGACGAGATGAGGATGATCCGGCCGAAGCGGCTGCGCATCATGGCGCGGCTGGCCCGGCGGACGACGCGGAAGGTGCCGGTGAGGTTGGTGTCGATGACCGACTGCCAGTCGTCGTCGGACATCCGCATCAGCAGGGTGTCCTTCGTGACGCCGGCGTTGGCGATGAGGATCTCGACGGGGCCCAACTCGGCCTCCACCTGCGCGAACGCCTGGTCCACCTGCCCCTGGTCCGTGATGTCGCACGGGACGCCGAGGACGCCCTCGGGCACCCCCCCGGACCGGTAGGTAGCGGCGACGCGGTACCCGGCGTCGCGGAATGCCTCGGCGATCGCGCGCCCGATGCCCTTGGATCCTCCGGTGACGAGGACGACTCTTGATTCAACCACGGGAGCAACTTACCGCACGGCCCCCCGAGTCGAGGGGTCGCCGACAGGGCCGGACTATGCTGGCTGGCATGGCCAAGGGAGACGACTCGACGCTCATCACGAGCGCCGGCCGCGGCCGCACCCTGGACCTCGAGGAGCGCCAGCGGCGCTACCTCATCACGATGGGCGTGCGCACCGCGTGTTTCCTGCTGTTCCTGGTGGTTCCGGGGTGGTGGAAGCTCGTGGCGCTGGGCGCGGCGGTGTTGCTCCCGGCGTTCGCGGTGCTCTTCGCCAACAACGCGGACCACCGCCCGCCGCCTGTGGTGCCCGCCGAGGAGCCGGGTACCCCCCGCGCCGCCATCACCGGGGGCGAGGTGGTGCAGGGCACCATTGAGGAGGACGAGAGGTGACCGGCAGGTGAGCAGGCAGGTCAAGCGGTGGATCGCGATGGGCGTGTTCGCGGCCATCCTGGCCACGGTGTTCGTGATGCTGGGCCAGTGGCAGTTGCGGCGCCTCGACGAGCGGCGCGAGACCAACGCCACGGTGGAGGCGCACCGCGACCTGCCCGTGGCGCCCTACCGGGACGTGATGACCGGCCCCGTCGGAGACCAGGACCAGTGGTACCGGGTCACCGCCACGGGCACCTACACCGCGGACCAGTTCCAGGTGCGCTACCGCTCGCTGGATGGCGCCTACGGCAGCGAGGCGGTGGCGGTGCTCGAGACCACGGAGGGCGACTTCCTGCTGGTCAACCGCGGATTCCTGGTCCGGCAGCCCGGTTATCCCGACGGCGCGCTGCCCGCGCCGCCCGCGGGCGAGGTCACCGTGACCGGGTACGTCCGCCGCAACGACCGGGGCGACGAGGGGGCGATGACCCCCCACGAGAACCAGATCCGGTTGATCAGCTCGGAGGCGCTGGGGGCGGCCCTCGGCAAGGACCTCGTCGACGGCTACGTCGCGCTGCTGGAGTCGACACCGGCCGAGACCGATGTCCTGCGCCCGCTCGCGGCCCCGTCGCTCGACGAGGGCCCGCACCTCAGCTACGCGCTGCAGTGGTTCGCCTTCACGCTCATCGGCGTGGTGGGCATGGTGGTCCTGGTGCGGGCGGATCTCCGCGACCGGAAGAAGGATCGGGAGGCGTCGGCGCGGGAATCCGTCGAGAGTCCGTGAGCGGCCTCGACTGGCTCCGCTGCCCGCACTGCGGGGCCCCACTCCACCGCGACGCCCGAGCCCTGCGGTGCCCCTCGGGCCACGCCTTCGACGTGGCCCGCCAGGGGTACGTCAACCTCCTCGGCCGGGCGGCCCCGGCCAACGCGGACACCCCGGCGATGCTCGACGCGCGGGACCGGTTCCTGGCCGCCGGCCACTACTCCCCCGTCGCCGACGCGGTGGCCGCCGCCGTCGGAGACGCGCGCCGCATCGTCGAGGTGGGGGCGGGCACGGGCTACTACCTGGCCCGGGCCCTGGACGCGCACCCGGCCGCCGAGGGTCTGGCGACCGATGTCTCGACGGCGGCGGCGAGGCGCGCCGCCCGGGCACACCCGCGCGCGGCCTCCATCGTCGCCGACACCTGGGCGGGGCTCCCCGTCGCCGACGGCGCCGCCGACGCCCTGCTGTGCGTCTTCGCGCCGCGCAATCCGGCGGAGTTCGCCCGGATCCTGACCCCCGGCGGCCGCCTCGTCGTCGTCGTCCCCCATGCCGGACATCTGGCCGAACTGCGCGCCGGCTACGGCCTCCTCGAGGTCGCCCCGGACAAGGCCGACGCCCTCCTCGCGTCGCTGACGGGCTGGCGTGTGGCCGCGTCCGACACGGTGGAGCGGCGCCTGGAGCTGACCGCCGAGGAGGTGGCGGACGTCATCGGGATGGGCCCCAACGCCTTCCACGGCGAGCGCTCCGGCACGGCCGCCGCGTCCGCCACGATGGCCGTCGACATCCTCACCCTGGTGCGCCCGGGGTGACCGGTCCACGATCTACGCTGACGGCATGACCTCGACCCGGTGGGGCTTCGGACTCGGCACCCTCGGCCGCGACATGCTCGCGGCGCTGGTGTCGCTGTACCTGATGTTCTACCTCACCGAGGTCCTCGACGTCTCGGGCCCGCAGCTGGCCGCGGTCACGGTGATCCTCGTGGTGATGCGCGTCTTCGACGCCGTCAACGACCCGATCATGGGCGTGGTGGTGGACAACACCAGGAGCCGGTGGGGCAAGTTCAAGCCGTGGATCCTGGTGGGCGCCGTCCTCTGGGGCGCGGCGAGCATGCTGATGTTCGCCGACCTCGGCGTCGACGGCTGGGGCTACATCGTGCTCTTCACCGCCGTCTACATCGTCTACGAGGTCTCCTACACCATCAACGACATCGCCTACTGGTCGATGCTGCCGTCGCTGACGCAGGAGCAGAAGGAGCGCGAGAAGATCGGCGTGGTGGCGAGGATCTGCGCCAACATCGGCCTCTTCGCGATCGTGGTGGCGCTCGTGCCCGTCACGGCCTGGCTGACCGACCTCATGGGCGACGCCCGCGCCGCCTGGTTCGCTCTCGCGGTCGCCCTGGTGGTCGTCATGCTGGCCTTCCAGTCGCTCACGCTGATCTTCACCAGGGAGCGGGTGGCGGGGCACCGGGAGAGCACCCCGCTGAAGGAGCTGTTCTCCGTCATCGCCCGCAACGACCAGCTGCTCTGGGTGACCCTCGCCATGGTGGCGTTCATGGCCGGCTACATCACCACCACGTCCTTCGGGCTGTACTACTTCAAGTACTACTTCCGCGACGAGGGCGCCTACCCCGTCTTCGCGGCCATCCTCGGCGTGTCCCAGATCGGCGCCCTGGCGTTGTTCCCGCTGGTGTCCAAGGTGCTGCGCCGCTCCCGGATCCACCTGCTGGCCACCGTGATGTGCGTCGCCGGGTACGCGGTGTTCCTGGCCTCGGGCACCAACCTGCTGGTCGTCGGCATCGCGGGCGTGCTGCTGTTCGCCGGCCAGGGCGCCATCCAGCTCCTCATGGTGATGTTCATCGCGGACTCCGTCGAGTACGGCGAGTGGAAGCTCGGGCGCCGAAACGAGTCCGTGACGTTCTCGCTCCAGCCGTTCATCTACAAGCTGAGCAACGCCATCGCCAGCGGCGTGGTGGGGATCACCCTGATCTGGTCCGGGATCGACGTGGCCCGCACCCCCGACGACGTCACCGAGGCAGGTCTCGGCATCCTCAGGGTGGCCATGCTGGGGCTGCCGATGGCGCTGATCATCGTCAGCTACGTGATCCTGCGCGCCAGGTACCGTCTGGACGAGGAGTTCTACGGCACCGTCGTGGCAGACCTGGCGGAGAGGAACGCTCGTGTCGACGAAGCACATCACTAAGTCCCACACCGTGCGGCAGTTGTACCGCCACCCGGTGGGCCGCGACATCATCGACAAACTCCTGCTCCAGACGGGCCTGCCCAGGCGGCTCGTCCACACCGTCGCGTGGATGAAGCTGGAGTGGCTCGAGGGCCTTGTGGAGCCGATCACGGGCCCCGGCATGCTCGATGTCATCCTCGACCTCGTCAACTCCGAGCACGACCGTCCACTGAACGGCCGCGCCCCGCACCCCACCCCGTGGTGGCGCGAGGCGGTCTTCTACCAGGTCTACCCGCGCTCCTTCGCGGACTCCTCGGGCAGCGGCGTGGGCGACATCCGGGGCATCATCGGCAAGCTGGACTACCTGGGGGACCTCGGGGTGGACTGCGTGTGGCTCTCCCCCATCTTCAAGTCGCCCAACGAGGACATGGGCTACGACGTCAGCGACTACCGCGACATCAACGAGGAGATGGGCACCCTCGCCGACGTCGACGAGCTGATCGCGGCCTGCCACGAGCGGGGCATGCGGCTGATCCTCGACCTGGTGGTCAACCACACCTCGGCCGAGCACGAATGGTTCCAGAAGGCGGTGGCGGATCCGACGGGCCGGTACGGCGGGTACTACTTCATGGTGGAGGGGGACCCGGAGACCCCGCCCAACAACTGGACCTCCTTCTTCTCCGGATCGGCGTGGACCTGGGTGCCGGAGGCGGAGCGGTGGGTGCTGCACCTCTTCGCCGACGGTCAGGTGGACCTCAACTGGGACAACCAGGACGTCCGCGACGAGGTGGCCGACATCGTGCGGTACTGGATGCAGCGCGGCATCGACGGCTTCCGGCTGGACGTGATCAACTACATCTCCAAGGAGCAGGGCCTCCCCGACGGTCACCCGTTCATCGGGAAGCTGCTGGAGTTCGTCGGGGTGGAGCACTACTTCTACGGCCCCCGCCTCCACGAGTTCCTGCGCGGCCTGCGGCGCGACGGTTTCACCAGGCGGGAGCAGCCGGTCTCGACCCCCCGTCGCCGCCGCCCGGACGGCACCCTGGCCGAGCCCCTCCCCCCGGACATGATCGGGGTGATGGTGGGTGAGACCCCCGGCATCGGGATGGAGCTGGGCCGGCTGCTGAGCGGCTACGGCCGGGGCGAGATGGACCTCATCTTCAACTTCGACGTGCTCGACAACCCCGGCCACGTCCGCTGGGACAGCTACCGCTACCAGCTCTACTACCTCAAGCGGTTCTACCGGGCCTACCACTCGCACCTGGCGCCCAACGACTGGATCGCGGTGTTCCTGGACAACCACGACAACCCGCGGATGCTCAGCAAGTTCGGGATGGGCCTGGAGAAGGACCCCGCGGTCCGCACCGCGATCGGGAAGATGCTGGCCACCATCCAGCTCACGATGCGGGGCACGCCCTTCCTGTTCCAGGGCCAGGAGCTGGCCGCCATCAACCAGTCGTTCGAGGGCGTCGACGAACTGCGCGACGTCGAGTCGATCAACCGCCACGACGCCCTCCTCGGCCGCGGCATGACGCCGGAGGCGGCCTGGGGACAGATCCTGGCCGGCTCGCGGGACCACTCCCGGGTCCCCCTGCGCTGGACACCCGAGGGCGGCTTCACCGAAGGCACGGCATGGCTGGTGGGCACCGACCGCGAGCCCGGCTTCTCGGCCGAGGAGCAGGTGGCGGACCCGGACTCGGTCTACTCATGGCACAAGGCGCTGATCCAGCTGCGCCGCTCGCACAGGGCGCTCACCATCGGGGCCCTGCAGTGGGTCCACCCGCACCACAAGTTCTACTTCGCGTTCTACCGCAAGCTGGCGGGCGAGGTGTTCCTGATCGAGTGCAACACGTCCTCGAAGCAGCGCAAGCGGCCGCACGTCGGCGGGCGGATCGTGCCTGTCATGGGGGGCCCACGACGCCCGGTCATGGAGCCGTGGGAGGCGACGGTCAGCCGCGTCCTCTGAACGGCCGCGGCCCGGGGTTCCCCGAGGGCCCCGTCACAGGCGCAGGAACGCCCTGAACTCCTCGCACGCCCGCTCCGCCCGGCGCTGATCGGGCAGCTCGCAGAAGATGCGCAGCAGGGGTTCCGTGCCGGAGAATCTGGCGATGATCCAGCCGTCCTCGAACAGCACCTTGCATCCGTCGAGGTACGACGTGCCGGTCACCGGCTCCGTGAAGGTGGGGATGTCGCGGTCCTCCAGGAGGGTGCGCAGGATCTCCGGCTTGCGGTCCGGGTCGAACGCGAAGTCCATCTCCGCCATGTAGTGGGGCGGGAACTGGCCGGTGATCTCGGCGTAGATCTCGCTCATCGGCTTGCCCACCACGGCCATCATCTCCACCAGCAGCGCGGCGGCGTAGATGCCGTCCTTGCCCGCGATGTGGCCCCGCACCGTCAGGCCGCCGGAGGACTCGCCCCCGATGATGGCGCCCGTCTCCAGCATCTTGCCCGACACCCACTTGAACCCCACGGGCACCTCGTAGCAGGTCTCGCCGAACCGCTCGGCCACGTCGTCGAGCAGCGAGGTGGTGGCCACGTTGCGCACCACCGGCCCCGTCCACCCCTTGTACTTGAGCAGGTAGTAGTAGAGGATCACCAGCAGCTGGTTGGGGTGCAGGAAGGCCCCCGTGTCGTCGATGATGCCGATCCGGTCGGCGTCGCCGTCGGTGGCGATCCCCAGGTCGCAGTGGTGGTCCACCACGTAGCGTGCCAGAGCCTGCAGAGTGTGCGAGGTGGGCGACGGCAGCCGGCCGCCGAACAGCGTGTCGTGGCGGTCGTTGATCACCTCGACGTCCACGCGGGCGGTCATGAGGATGGTCTGCAGCGAAGTCTTGGACACCCCGAACATCGGGTCCAGGGCGATCTTGAGCCGCGCCTCCCGGATGGCGTCCATGTCCACCTGCGCGATGATCGAGTCGATGTAGCCGTTGAAGGTGTTGATCTCCTCGACGGCGCCGCTCGCCGCGGCCTTCGGGTAGGCGATCGACGCGATCCCCGCCTCCCGCTCCCCCTCGAGCGCCTCCATGCGGGCCTCGAGGTCGGCGGTGACGGCCTCGTCAGCGTCCCGGCCGCCGCGGGTGAACACCTTGACGCCGTTGTAGAGCGCGGGGTTGTGGGAGGCGGTGACGGCCAGGCCGTAGGGGCGGTTCTGGTCCTTGACCGTCCACATGATCATCGGGGTGGGCGCCTGCGCCACCTTGATCACGGCGGTGGGGATGCCGTGACCGGCGAACACCTCGGCTGCCCACTCAGCCGCGACATCGGACAGGAACCGGCGGTCGTGGCCGATCACGATCCCCTCGCCCGCCACGCCCTCGTCGATCATCCGCTCCGCCAGGGCCGCGGAGAGCAGCCTGACGTTGGCGCGGGTGAACTCGTCGCCGATGATCGCCCGCCAGCCTCCGGTACCAAACCTGATCCTCGCCACGGTTCAACCGTAGCCACACGGCGCGGGGCGCACAGGTTCCGCGCACTCGCCTGCGCGATCGCTCACCTACTGTGAGTGGACCCGGGCGCGCGATCGGTCAGGCGAGGTCGATCAACTCGGCGTAGTCGTCGCTCCAGAGGTCCTCGACGCCGTCAGGCATGACGAGCACCCGGTCCGGCTCCAGCGCCTCGACGGCGCCGGGGTCGTGCGTCACCAGGATGACGGCGCCCGCGTAGGTGCGGATGGCGTTGAGCACCTCCGCGCGCGACGCGGGGTCGAGGTTGTTGGTGGGCTCGTCGAGCAGCAGCACGTTGGCCGCGGACACCACCAGCATCGCCAACGCCAGCCGGGTCTTCTCCCCGCCCGACAGCACGCCGGCGGGCTTCTGCACGTCGTCGCCCGTGAACAGGAAGGAGCCCAGCACCTTGCGCACCTCGGTGTCGTTGAGGTTCGGTGAGGCCGTCTTCATGTTGTCCAGCACGCTGCGCTTGACGTCGAGGGTCTCGTGCTCCTGCGCGTAGTAGCCGAGCTTGGCGCCGTGGCCGAGCTCGACGCGCCCGGCCGAGGGCTCCTCCATCAGCGCCAGCAGGCGCAGCATGGTGGTCTTCCCGGCGCCGTTGAGACCGAGGATCACCACCTTGGAGCCCTTGTCGATGGCCAGGTCGACGGCGGTGAACACCTCCAGGGACCCGTAGGACTTGCTGAGGTCGTGGCCGCGCAGCGGCGTCTTGCCGCAGGGCGCGGGCTCGGGGAAGCGGATCTTGGCCACGGCGTCGACGCGCCGTTCCCCCTCGACGCCGGCCATCAGCTTCTCGGCGCGCTTGGCCATGTTCTGCGCGGCGACGGCCTTCGTGGCCTTCGCGCGCATCTTGTCGGCCTGGAGCATGAGCTGGGAGGCCTTGCGCTCGGCGTTGGCGAGCTCGCGCTTGCGGCGCTTCTCGTCGGTCTCGCGCTGGAGCAGGTAGCGCTTCCAGTTCATGGAGTAGATGTCCATCTCGGCCCGGTTGGCGTCGAGGTGGTAGACCTTGTTGACCACGGCGTCGAGCAGCTCCGTGTCGTGGGAGATCACGATCAGCCCGCCGGGGAAGGTCTGGAGGTAGCTGCGCAGCCACACCACCGAGTCCGCGTCGAGGTGGTTGGTGGGCTCGTCGAGGAGCAGGGTCTCTGCGTCCGAGAAGAGGATGCGGGCCAGCTCGATGCGGCGGCGCTGGCCGCCGGACAGCGTCTTCAGCGGCTGGCCGAGGACCCGGTCCGCCAGGCCCAGGTTGGCCGCGATCCTCGCCGCCTCGGCCTCGGCTGCGTACCCCCCGGCAGCCATGAGAGCGGCCTCGGCGCGGGCGTAGGCGGCCATGGCCTCGTCGCGGACCGACTCGCTGTGGCTGCCCATGCCGGCCTCGGCGCGCCGCATGCGCTGGATCACCTCGTCGAGGCCGCGGGCGCCGAGGATCCGGTCCCGCGCGATCTGCTCGGGGTCACCGGAGCGGGGGTCCTGCGGGAGGTAGCCGAGCTGCCCGGCGCGCGTCACGGTGCCGGCGGCCGGCAGGGACTCCCCGGCCAGGATGCGGGTGAGGGTGGTCTTGCCGGCGCCGTTGCGGCCGACCAGGCCGATCCGGTCTCCGCCGATCACTTGGAAGGACACCGGCGACAGCAGCAGCCGGGCGCCCGCGCGCACCTCGATGTCCTTGACCTGTAGCATCCGGCTAGTCTCGCCTCCGCACGCGTCGAGGGCAAACCGGCGCCGCTCAGCGGCGCCTGCGGGTGGACAGGAGGCCGTCGGTCACGAAGAGCGCGACGGCGGCCCACACCAGCGCGAATCCCGCCCACCGCGCGGCGGGCATCGGCTCGTGGAACACCAGCCACCCCACCAGGAACTGCCCGATGGGCGCCAGGTACTGCAGGATCGCGATGGTCACCATCGACACCCGGCGGGCGGCGGCCGCGAACAGCAGGAGCGGCACCGCCGTGACGATCCCGGTTGTGGCCAGCAGAAGGCCGTACCCCCCTGACGCGGTCGACTGGCCCGACAGCGCGAGGTAGGCCAGGTAGCCGGCCGCCAGGGGCGCGACGGCGGCCGTCTCGATCGCCAGGCCGGGCAGGGCGCCGACGGAGCGGCCGGCGAGCTTCTTGACGAGGGAGTAGTGCCCGAAGGAGGCGGCCAGCGTCAGCGCGATCCAGGGCGCCTGCCCGTAGCCCACCACCATGACCACGACGGACGCGGCCCCGAAGGCCATGGCCGCCCACTGCAGCGGCCGTAGCCGTTCGCCGAGGACGACGATGCCGAGCGCGGCCACCGCGAGGGGATTGATGAAGTAGCCCAGCGCGGTCTCCAGGGTGCGGTGTGTCATGACCGCGAACACGTAGGTGGACCAGTTGACGACGATGAGCACGCCGGCGACCGCCAGCCCCACGACCGCGCGTCGGTCGGCCAGCGCCGCGCGCAGCGCCCCCCACTGCCGCAGCACCGCGATGAGCAGCAGGCAGAAGACCAGTGACCACAGCGCGCGGTGCGCCACCACCTCGAGGGCGCCGGAGCGGTCGAAGAACTGGAAGTACAGGGGGAACAGCCCCCACAGCCCGTAGGCGGCCAGCCCGTACCCCAGGCCCGTCCTCGCGTCACTCTTCATCGCCCGCCGAGCCTATCGCGGGGCGGGCCGGTCGCCGCGCACGCCGCGGCGGCTACAGGATGCCGAGGAACCCGATGATCTCGCGTTCCCAGTGCTCGGCGTGCGAGTCGTTGACGCCGTGCGGGCCGCCGTGGATCACGACGAGCTCGGAGTCCGGGACGAACTCGGCCATCCGGCGGCTCGACTTGTCGATGGGCACGTTGATGTCGCCGTCGCCGTGGATGACCAGGGTGGGCACGTCGATGGCGCGGCAGTCGTCGCGGAGGTCGGTCGCCCAGAGCAGGATGGCCTGGGCCGCGGCATGCGGGTCCGACTGGTGGGCGATCGCCAGAGCAGCCCGCCGGGTGTCCTCGTCCACCTGCAGGCCGCCGTCGGCCGTGCTGTAGAACCAGGTGATGAACTGGTCGAGGAAGCCGTCGCGGTCGGCGGCGCACTGGTCCGCCATCCCGCGGAAGCCGTCGATGGGCATGGCGCCGTCGGGGTTGTCGTCGGTGATGCAGAGCGCGGGGGTGATGGAGCCGGAGAAGACGGCGCCCGCGATGCGCTCGGAGCCGTGGCGGCTGAAGTAGCGGGCCACCTCTCCCCCGCCCATGGAGAACCCGAGGAGCACGGCGCCGCTCAGGTCGAGGTACTCGACGAGGGCCTCGAGGTCGTCGGCCAGCACGTCGTAGTCCACGTGACCAACGGGCTTGTCCGACTGCCCGAAGCCCCGGCGGTCGTAGGTGACCACGCGGTGGCCCGCCTCGATGAAGGCCGGGATGTTGCGGGCGAATGCCTCGCCCGACAGGGGCCACCCGTGCACGAGGACGAGCGGCCGTCCCTCGCCGCCGGTGTCGGTGTAGTGGAGCGTGACGTCATCTGCGGTGGTGAACGTGGGCATCGTCGCCTCCTGGTCTCAGTTGGTCCCTGATCCGAGGCTATCCCGCGGACGGGGCGCCGTCAGAGGTTGTAGCCGATTGCCCGCAGCTGCTCGCGCCCGTCCTCGGTGATCGCCTCGAGCGTCCACGGCGGGAGCCACACCCAGTTGATGGTCACCGAGTTGACCAGGCCGTCGAGGACGTACTTGGTGTCGTACTCGATCTTGTCGGTCAGCGGGCAGGTGGGCGAGGTCAGCGTCATGTCGATCGTCGCGTTGGCGTGCTCGTCGACCTGGACGCCGTAGACCAGCCCGAGGTCGACGACGTTGACCATGAGCTCGGGGTCGACGACGTCCTTCATCGCCTCGAGGACCTCGTCCTCTGTGGGCGCGGCGGTGGCGGGGGCGGGCTGCGAGAGGTCGACGTCGGGCAGCTGGTCCTTGACCAGGTCGCTCGGCCGTTGTTCGGGGGTGTACATGGTGCTCCTAGTGGGGGACGGGGGTATCGCGACGGGTGCCCGGGTGACGCCGGGCGCCCGGCTCAACCGGCGGGCGTGGCTTCCGAGGGCTGGGCCGTGGCTTGGAGGGTGGCGTCGCGCAGCGCGGACCAGCCGAGCAGCGCGCACTTGACGCGGGCTGGGAACTTGGAGACGCCGGCGAACGCGATGGCGTCCTCGAAGATCTCCTCGTCGGGCTCGATGCGCCCCTGGCTCTGCATCATCTCCAGGAACCTGTCGTGCAGGTCCAGCGCCCGGCTGGTGGGGCCGCCGATCAGCAGGTCGGTCATCACCGAGGTGGACGCCTGCGAGATCGAGCAGCCCTGCGCGTCGTAGGAGATGTCGCTGATGGTGGCGCCGTCGAGATGCACGCGGAGGGTGAGCTCGTCGCCGCACGACGGGTTGACGTGGTGGACCTCGACCTCGTAGGGCTCGCGGAGCCCGGCGTGGTGCTTCTCCCGGTAGTGGTCCAGGATGATCGTCTGGTACAGCTCGTCGATGTTCACGATCAGCCTCCGAATCGGGGTGCGAAGTAGTTGCGGGTGAACACGAGCGCATCGGCCAGCGCGTCGATCTCGGCCTGCGTGGTGTACAGGTAGCTCGACGCCCGGGTCGAGCTCTGGTGGCCCAACCGCTTGTGGAGGGGGCGTGCGCAGTGGTGACCGCCGCGGATCGCGACACCGCGGGAGTCCAGGACCTGCATGACGTCGTGGGGGTGGACGCCGGCGATGTTGAACGAGATGGCGCTCCCCCGGTCCACCGCCTCCGCGGGCCCCAGCAGGACCAGGCCGTCGATGCTGGTGAGCTTGGCCAGCGCGTAGGCGGTGATCTCCTGCTCGTGCGCCGCGACGGCGTCCATGCCGATGCCGGTCAGGTAGTCGACGGCGGCGCCCAGCCCGGCGGCCTGGGCGATCGGCGGGGTGCCGGCCTCGAACCGGTGCGGCGGCGGGGCGTAGGTGGAGTGGCTCATCTCCACCACCTCGATCATCTCTCCCCCGCCCATGTAGGGCGGCAGCCCGGCCAGCAGGTCGTAGCGTCCCCAGAGGACACCGATCCCGGTCGGCCCGCACAGCTTGTGCCCGGTGAACGCCACCAGGTCGGCCCCCAGCGCGGCCACGTCCGTGGCCTGATGCGGGACGCCCTGGGACGCGTCGACCACCATGACCGCGCCGACGGCGTGCGCCTGGGCCGCGATGCGCGCGATCGGGTTGCGGGTGCCGAGCACGTTGGAGACCCACGTCAGCGACACCACCTTCGTGCGCTCGTTGATGAGGGCGTCCCGCTCGGCGGCCTCGAGGTCCAGGCGGCCCTCGTCCGTCACGTCGAACCAGCGCAGGGTGGCGCCGCTGCGCTGGCAGGCGAGCTGCCACGGGACGATGTTGGAGTGGTGCTCCATCACGGAGATGACCACCTCGTCGCCCGGCCGGAGCCGCGAGCCCAGGGTGTGCGCCGCGAGGTTGAGCGCCTCGGAGGCGTTCTTGGTGAACACGATCTCCTCGGGCCTGCCGGCCCCGATGAAGCCAGCCACCTTCGACCTCGCGCCCTCGAACGCCTCCGTCGCCTCCGCGCCCAGCAGGTGCATGGCGCGGGCCACGTTGGCGTTGTGCCGCAGGTAGTGCCCGGCGATCGCGTCGACCACCTGGCGAGGCTTCTGCGACGTGTTCGCCGAGTCGAGGTAGACCAGCGGCCACTCCCCCACCCTGCGCTGCAGGATGGGGAAGTCGCCGCGGATCAGGTCGGTGTCGAGCATCAGGCGTTCGCCGCGGCCTTCACGTACGCCTCGTACCCGTTGGCCTCCAGCTGGTCGGCCAGCTCCTTGCCGCCCTCGGCGACGATGCGGCCGTCGACGAACACGTGCACGAAGGTGGGCTCGATGTAGCGCAGGATGCGGGTGTAGTGCGTGATGAGCACCACGGCGCGGTCGCCCTGCGCGGAGTAGCGGTTGACCCCCTCGGAGACGATCTTGAGCGCGTCGATGTCGAGGCCCGAATCGGTCTCGTCGAGGATCGCGGCCTTGGGGTTGAGCAGCTCCAGCTGGGTGATCTCGTGGCGCTTCTTCTCGCCGCCCGAGAAGCCCTCGTTGACCGAACGGCCGGAGAAGGTCTTGTCCAGCTGCATGCGGCCGAGCGCGGCCTCGACGTCCTTGACCCAGGTGCGGACCTTGGGCGCCTCGCCGTCGAGGGCGGTCTTGGCGGTGCGGAGGAAGTTGGCGACGGAGACGCCGGGCACCTCCACCGGGTACTGCATCGCGAGGAAGAGTCCGGCGCGGGCGCGCTCGTCGACCTTCAGCCCGGTGAGCTCGACGCCGTCGAGGGTGACGGAGCCCTGCGTGATGACGTACTTGGGGTGGCCCGCGATGGCGTAGGCCAAGGTGGACTTGCCGGAGCCGTTGGGGCCCATGATGGCGTGGATCTCGCCGGGACGGACGGTGAGGTTGACGCCCTTGAGGATGGGCTTGGGGCCCTCCTCGGTGATGACGTCGACGTGCAGGTCGGTGATGACAAGGGTGGACATGAGTGCTGAGCTCCTGGTTGCTGGGCTGGTCAGTAGGTGGGGGTGGGGGCGTCGACGTCGATCTGGACGTCGTCACCCTCGACGCGGCACGCGAACACCCTCACGGGTGCGGTGGCCGGCAGGTTGAGCGGGCGGCCGGTGGCCAGGTCGAACGTGGACCCGTGCAGGTAGCACTCGATGGTGCCGCCCACGACGTCGCCCTCGCTGAGCGCGACCTGGCCGTGGCTGCACTGGTCCTCGATGGCGTAGACCTCGGTGCCGTGGAGCACGAGCGCCACGGTCAGCTCGTCGTCGACGTCCACCGCGAGCGGCTTGGCCTGATCGAGCTCGACGACGCGGGCGACGGTGACGAAGCTCACTCGTGCGCCTTCGTGGCGGTGCTGCCGTGGACCAGCTCGAGCTCCCGCTCCACCTGGGCCAGCAGGCGCTGCTCGATGGCAGGCACCCCGATGCGACGGATGATGTCGTTGAAGAAGCCGTGGACGATGAGGCGACGCGCCTCGTCCTCGGAGATTCCCCGGCTCATGAGGTAGAACAGCTGGGTGTCGTCGAAGCGGCCGGTGGTGGACGAGTGTCCGGCGCCGGCGATCTCGCCGGTCTCGATCTCGAGGTTCGGCACCGAGTCCGCCTGGCAGCCGTCGGTGAGCACCAGGTTCTTGTTGGACTCGTAGGTCTCGATCTGCAGCGCCACCTTGCGGATGAGCACGTCGCCGATCCAGACCGAGTGCGCGCCCTTGCCCTGGAGCGCGCCGCGGTAGTCGACGTTGCTCTTGGTGTGGGGGGCGTTGTGGTCGACGAACATGCGGTGCTCGACGTGCTGGCCGGCGTTGACGAAGTACAGGCCGAACTGCTCCACCGACCCGCCGGGGCCGGCGAAGCTGGCGCGCTCCGCGATCCGGATGGCCTTGCCGCCCAGCGACGTGTGGATGGTGCGCACGCGCGCGTCGCGGCCCACCTGCACCGAGATCTGCGCGCCGTGCACGGAGTCCTCGGCCCAGTCGTTGACGTAGACCAGGTTGATCTCGGCGCCGTCGGCGACGCGGAAGTCGTACTTGGCCGCGTACTGGGCCGAGCCCTCGAAGTGGAGCACCAGGGTGGCGCGGGAGTGCCGGCCGAAGTCCACGACGAACGACTCGGCGGCGTGAGCGCCGGTGCCGGTGGCGGTGAACACGATGGGCTCGGCGATGACCGCCTCGGCGGGCACGGACATGTAGACCGCCTCGCCGGTGCGCTGCGCGGCGATGGCCGCGACGCGGTCGACGGGGGGCTCGATGGCCCGCTCGCGGGCCTCGGCGGCGGAGATCCGTCGCATCTCGACGCCCTCGGGCAGGTCTCCGGCCCAGTCCAGGCCGCCCAGCACGTCACCCTCCGCAAGGAGGGGGCGCAGCGCCTTGAGGGGCGAGAACCGCCAGATCTCCTCGCGGCCGGTGGGCATGGGGTGCATGGCCACGTCGAAGCTGGGCTCGGGGTGCAGGTGGGACTCGATGGTCTCGATGGCCCCGGCCACGTTGGCCGCGCCGTCGAGTGTGGGCATGGTTGCGGTAGTCACAGCAGCGTTTTCTTTCTGAGGTGGTGGGTGGTGCGGTACGGCGGCGGGCGTCAGCCGACCGCGCCTTCCATCTGCAGTTCGATGAGCCGGTTGAGCTCCAGCGCGTACTCCATGGGCAGCTCGCGGGCGATGGGCTCGACGAAGCCGCGCACGATCATGGCCATGGCCTCGTCCTCCTCCATGCCTCGGCTCATGAGGTAGAACAGCTGATCCTCGGAGACCTTGGAGACCGTGGCCTCGTGCGCCATCGACACGTCGTCCTCGCGGACGTCGACGTAGGGGTAGGTGTCGGAGCGGGAGATGTTGTCCACCAGCAGCGCGTCGCACTTGACCGACGACGCCGAGTGCGAGGCGCCCGGCTCCACCTTCACGAGGCCGCGGTAGGAGGAGCGGCCGCCGCCGCGGGCGACGGACTTGGAGATGATCGAGCTCGACGTGTGCGGGGCGCAGTGCACCATCTTCGAGCCGGCGTCCTGGTGCTGGCCCTCCCCCGCGAAGGCGATGGAGAGCGTCTCACCGCGGGCGTGCTCGCCCATCAGGTAGACGGCCGGGTACTTCATGGTGACCTTGGACCCGATGTTGCCGTCGATCCACTCCATGGTGGCGCCCTCTTCGCAGACGGCCCGCTTGGTCACCAGGTTGTACACGTTGGTGGACCAGTTCTGGATGGTGGTGTAGCGGCAGCGCGCGTTCATCTTCACGATGATCTCCACGACGGCGGAGTGCAGCGAGTCGCTCGAGTAGATCGGGGCGGTGCAGCCCTCGACGTAGTGCACGTAGGCGCCCTCGTCGACGATGATCAGCGTGCGCTCGAACTGCCCCATGTTCTCGGTGTTGATCCGGAAGTAGGCCTGGAGCGGGATGGTGACGTGGACGCCCTTGGGCACGTAGATGAACGAGCCGCCCGACCACACCGCGGTATTGAGCGAGGCGAACTTGTTGTCGCCCACGGGGATGACCGTGCCGAAGTACTCCTTGAAGATCTCCGGGTGCTCCTTGAGGGCCGTGTCCGTGTCGAGGAAGATGACGCCCTGACGCTCGAGCTCCTCGTTGATCTTGTGGTAGACCACCTCGGACTCGTACTGGGCCGCGACCCCCGCCACCAGGCGCGCCTTCTCCGCCTCGGGGATGCCGAGCCGGTCGTAGGTGTTCTTGATGTCGTCGGGCAGGTCGTCCCAGGTCTGCGCCTGCTTCTCGGTGGAGCGGACAAAGTACTTGATGTTGTCGAAGTCGATCCCGCTGAGGTCCGCGCCCCAGGTGGGCATGGGCTTCTTCTCGAAGAGCTTGAGGCCCTTGAGCCGGAGGTCACGCATCCAGTCGGGCTCGCTCTTGAGGCCCGAGATGTTGGTGACCACGGCCTCGTTGAGGCCGCGCGTGGCGGTGGAGCCGGCGGAGTCGCTGTCGTGCCAGCCCCACTGGTACTTGGACAGGGCCTCGATGTGTTCGTCCTGCGTGGCCCCGAGTCCTGGGGCCTGAGGTGCGGTCTGAGTCATATCCGTCGTCACTTTCTCTTCGGGATGGCGGGGGTGGGAAGTCGGTGGGGGACGTGCGTGGTGCACACGCCGTCCCCATGGGCGATGGTGGCGAGCCGCTGGACGTGCGTGCCCAGCAGTTTCGCGAACAGTTGGGTCTCGATCTCGCACAGCTCGGGGAACTCGGTGGCCACGTGCGCGATGGGGCAATGGTGCTGGAGGAGCTGGGTGCCGGAGTGCAGCGGCCTCACCGACGGCGCGTAGCCGTCCACCGCGAGCACCTCGACCAGCAGCTCGACGGCGGGCGCCTCGGGGGCGTTGTCCCGGGCCGCCCGGAACCTCTCCTCGATGCAGGCGACGCGGTCGGTGGCGATCTCGCGGATGGCGCCCGGCCCGGCGGCCACCGCGAGCCGCCTGAGCGCGGCGATGGCGAGATCGTCGTAGGCCTGACGGAACTCCGCGCGCCCGCTGTCGGTGAGCACGAACACCTTGGAGGGCCGCCCCCTGCCGCGGGCGCCGAAGACGCGCTGCTCGCGCGACTCCAGGGTCCCGTCCGCGAGCAGGACCGTCAGGTGGCGGCGGACTGCCGCGGGGGTGAGGTGCAGGCGCTCGGCCAGCTGCTTGGCCGTCTGCGGACCCTCGTTGAGGATGAAGTTGACGACGCGACGGCGCGTCGGGAGGTCGACCGTCTCGACGGAACCCACGCTCACCCTGCACCTCCTCCATTTAACATACGTCAGTCTTTCCAATTCTCCTGCAAGATTCAAGAAAGGCCACCCTAAGTTCACAGGGCGGGACCGCCCGCCGGCCGCTCCATGTCGCGCGGCGCTACAGTGGCCCGGTGTCCGTCCTCGAAGCCCGCGACCTCACGGCCTCCTTCGGCCCCACCAGGGCGCTCGCCGGGCTGACCCTCAGCGCCGACGCCGGGCGGATCACGGCGCTCCTCGGGCCCAACGGCGCGGGCAAGACCACCTTCATCCGGTGTTGCACCGGCCTGGCCCGCCCCGACGGCGGATCGCTGACGCTCTTCGGTGACGCACCGGGCTCACCCGCCGTCCTGCCGCGGATCGGGCTGATGCCGCAGTCGACCGGCGCGTGGTCCGGCATCACGCCGGTCCGCCTCCTGCGCTACCTCTCTCGGCTGTACGCCACCCCCCACCCGGTCGACGCCCTGATCGACCTCCTCGGGATCGGGGCCTTCGCCACCACCCCGTACCGGCGCCTCTCCGGGGGCCAGCAGCAGGCCGTCAACCTCGCCGGCGCCCTCATCGGCCGGCCGGACCTGGTATTCCTCGACGAGCCATCGTCGGGGCTGGACCCCCGGAGCCGCCGGGCCACGTGGGAGGTGGTGGGGCGCGTGCGCGACGCGGGCGTCGCCGTCGTCCTCACCACCCACGACATGCACGAGGCCGAGGCCCTCGCGGACAGCGTCTACATCGTCGACCGCGGCCGCGTGACCGCCGAGGGCAGCGTGGCCGAGCTCACCGTCGACGGCAGCCTCGAGGACGCGTTCCTCCACCACACCACGGGAGACCGGCCGTGACCCTGGACTTCGCCCCCGCAGCGGCTCCCGCACCCTTCGCACGCAGGGTGTGGGCACACGCCACCACCGAGGCGGGGCTCATCCTCCGCAACGGCGAACAGGCGCTCCTCGCGGTGGTGATCCCCATCGCCGTCCTCGTCGGGGGCCGCCTCATGGGCGGTCGGCTGGGGCTCGGCTTCGAGGAGACGGCGCCCTCGGTCCTGGCCCTTGCCATGTGGAGCTCCTGCCTCACCACCCTGGCCATCGCCACCGGGTTCGAGCGCCGCTACAACGTGCTGGAGCGCATGGCCGCCACCCCCCTCGGCAAGCCCGGCATCCTCGTCGGCAAGGGGCTGGGGATCAGCCTGATCACCTGGGGCCAGGTGGCGGTGCTGGCCACGGTGGCCGTCGCGCTCGGCTGGCGGCCCGGGTTCACCGCCCTCTCCGCGGCCGCCGGGCTGGCGACCTCGCTGCTGGCGATGGGCGCGTTCGCCGGCCTGGCGCTCGCGATCTCCGGCGCGCTGCGGCCGGAGGCCACCCTCGCCGTCGCAAACCTGCTGTACCTGGCCGGAATGCCCCTGGGGGTGCTGCTGCCGGTGTCGCGGCTCCCGGACTGGGCGCAGCCGCTGGTCGCCGCGACACCCACGGGCGCGCTCGGGGAGGGCCTCCGCGCCGCAGCGGGCGGTCAGGCCCTAGGCTGGCCCGTACTGGTGACCGCACTGTGGTGTGCGGGCACGCTCGCGCTCGCGTGGAAGGTGTTCAAGTGGACCTCCTGAGGAAGCTCGTCGACGGTGAGCGCGCGCTGCGCACCTGGCTGTGGATCTCGCTCATCTGCAACATGGGCATCATCGTGACCGGCGCCGTCGTGCGCCTCACCGGCTCCGGCCTGGGCTGCCCCACATGGCCGCGGTGCACCGAGGAGTCCTACACGCCGCACGAGGCCTACGGCATCCACGGGGTGATCGAGTTCGGCAACCGGCTCCTCACCTTCGTCCTGATCATCGCCGCGGTGGGAGCCTTCGTCGCCGCCTGGCGCAACCGCGGGATGCGCTCGAAGCTGTGGTGGATCACGCTCGGCGTGGGCCTCGGCATCCCGCTGCAGGCCATCGTGGGCGGGATCACGGTTCTCACCCAGCTGAACCCGTCATGGGTGGCGCCGCACCTGCTCCTCTCCGTGGTGCTCATCGTGGTGTGCGTGTGGGCGCTGGCGGTGGGCTACCGCGTGTCCCCCACCCCGGTGGCGCCCGGGGCCAGGTGGCTGGTCGTGGCCACCTTCGCCGCGTCGATGGTCTCGATCGTCCTCGGCACCGTCGTGACCGGCGCCGGCCCGCACGCCGGGGACGCCTCCGCGCCGCGCAACGGCGCCGACATCGAGTCGGTCGCGCGCATCCACGCCCTCTCGGCGTGGCTCGTCGTGGCGCTGGTAGTGGCCTGCGTGTGGCTGTTCACCCGCACCCGGCAGGCCCGCCCCGCCCGCGCGGCCAGGCTCACCCTGGCCACCGTGGCGCTTCAGGGCCTCATCGGCTACCTGCAGTACTTCCTGGGCCTGCCCGTCGGCATTGTCATCCTGCATATGGTGGGATTGACCGTGCTCACGGCGGCAGCGTCCTGGCTGCTGGTGTCGACGACGAGGAGAGCCAATGCCCACCAACCCGGTGCTGACCACACACCTTCCCTTCACGCTGCCTGACTTCGCGGCCGCCACGCCGGCGCACTACCGCGACGCCATCGAGGCCGGGATGGCGGACCAGCGCGCCGGCCTGGAGCGGCTCCGCGACGACCCGGCGGCACCGACGCTCGCCAACGTCCTCGGCGCCTGGGAGGACTCCGAGGCCAGCCTGCGCAGGGCGTTGAACGCCTTCTTCGCCGTGCACTCCTCGGACGGCTCCCCGGAGCTGGACGCCATCGACGAGGAGATGTCGCCCCGCCTCGCCGAGCACGAGGACGCCATCTACCTGGACCGCGGGCTCTTCGCACGGCTCGAGTCGCTCCGGGCGCGCGTCGACGGCGGGGAGGTCGAGGCCGACGAGCAGGACACGTACGCCCTCGACGAACTCCTGCGCTCCTTCCGGCGCGCCGGCGTGGGGCTGGACGACGAGGCCCAGACCCGCCTGCGGGAGCTCAACCGCCGGCTGGCCGAGCTCTCCACCAGGTTCGAGCAGCTCAACCGGGAGGCCCGCAACGCCGGCGGCATCGCGGTCACCGCGGACGAGCTCGCCGGGCTGTCCGACGAGGAGCGCGCGGCGCTGCGCGTCGACGACGGATTCCGGATCGCGCTGGTCAACACCACGCAGCAGCCCCTCGCCGCGAAGCTCGCGGACCCGGGTGTGCGGCGCCGTCTCCACGAGGCCTCCACCACCCGGGCCCTTCGGGGCGAGTTCGACACCCGCGCCGTCGTCGTGGCCATCGCACGGGCCAGGGCGGAGCGCGCCTCGCTGCTGGGGTACCCGCACCACGCGGCCATCGTCGCCGAGGCGGGGACGGCGAAGAGCACCGACGCCATCCTGGAGATGCTCGTGCCGCTCGCCCAGGCGGCCCTCGCCAAGGCCCGCGCGGAGGGCGCCGAGCTGCGCGCCCGGTACGCGGAGCTCGCGCCCCGTGAGGAGTTCACCGCGGCCGACTGGGCCTACGTCGAGAACATCGTGCGCCGGGAGCGGTTCTCCTTCGACGAGTCCGAGCTGGGCGACCACCTCCAGGTCGACAAGGTGCTGGCGGCGGTCTACGCGGCGGCCACCGAGCTGTACGGGATCACGTTCGAGCCGGTCGGCGGCATGGTCGGGCACGCCCCCGACACCCAGGTGTTCGAGGTGCGCGACGCCGACGGCTCCACGCTCGGGCTGTTCCTCATGGATTTCTGGGCGCGCCCCACCAAGCAGGGCGGCGCCTGGATGAGCAACATCGTGGACCAGTCGCGCCGCGACGCGACCCTCCCCGTCGTCACCAACAACTGCAACTACACGCGCACCACCACCACCATCTCCTGGGACGACGTGATCACCATGTTCCACGAGTTCGGTCACGCCCTGCACGGGCTGCTCGCCGACTCGCGCTACGCGTCCCGCTCGGGGGCCAACACCCAACGCGACTTCGTGGAGTTCCCCAGCCAGGTCAACGAGCACTGGGCGTGGACGCCGGGCCGGGTGCTGCCCGCCGAGTGGGTGTCGCGGCTGGAGGAGGCCAGCCGGTTCGGGCAGGGCTACGCCACGGCGGAGACGGAGCTGGCGTCCCTGCTGGACCTGGCCTGGCACATGACCCCGCTCGACGAGCTGCCCACCTCCCCCGACGAGGTGGAGGCGTTCGAGCGCGCTGCCCTCGAGCGCTGGGGGCTGGTCGACGAGCTGGTGCCGCCGCGCTACCGGTCCCAGTACTTCGCGCACATCTGGGGCGGCGGGTACGCGGCCAGCTACTACGGCTACGCGTGGGCGAAGGTGATGGACGCCGACGCGGTGGCGTGGTTCGAGGAGCAGACGGGGCCGCTCCGCGAGGCGGGCGACCACTTCCGGCGGACCCTGCTCGCTCCCGGCGGCTCGGTGGACCCGATGGAGACCTACCGGCGGTTCCGCGGCCGCGACCCGCAGCTCGCGCCGCTCCTGGACCGGCTCGGCCTCTCCATCGACCGGTGAAGGGGGCGGACATGGACGTCAAGCAGATCCTGCTCACCTACCTGCGCGGCTCACGCGAGGGCCTCCTCTGGAAGGCCGAGGGCCTGAGCGAGCGCGAGCTGCGGCTCCCCCGCACCGTGACCGGCACCAACCTCCTGGGCCTCATCAAGCACTGCGCGTACGTGGAGCACGGGTACGTCGTCACCTGCTTCGGCCGGACGTCGCCGCTCAGCATCCCCGACCTCGACTACGACGCCGACCCCAACGCGGACTTCTACGCCACCGCCGAGGAGTCGGCCGCCGGGATCATCGGGCTCTACCGGGAGGTGGGCGTCGTCGTCGATCAGGCGGTCGAGGAGATGACCCTCGACACCCCTGGCCACGTCGCCTGGTGGGGCGAGCGCGGCGACACGACGCTGGGGAGGGTGCTGGTCCACGTGCTGACGGACGTCACGCGCCACGCGGGACACGCGGACATCCTCCGCGAGGGGATCGACGGCACGGCGGGGCTCAGCGCGGTCAACGGCAACCTGTGGGAGCCCGCCGACGGCTGGGCCGCCCACAGCGCGATGCTCACCAGGCTCGCCGACGGCGCCTGAGGGAACCTCCCACCGGCGCAACCCGGAGGCTCAGTGGGTCACAGGGATGGGCTCGTCCGCGTTCTCCGGCCTGCGCAGGAACAGCCCCGCGACCACGGCGGCCGTCCAGATGGCCCCAGCCGCCCGGAACGCCCAGCGCGCCCCCGCCAACATGGCCTCTGCCTCCGATCCCGCCGTCGCGGCGGCCGCGGCCGACTGGGTGGCGAAGATCGTGACAAAGACGGCGGTGCCGGCCGCGCCCGCAACCTGCTGGACCGTGCCCACGACGGCCGAGCCGTGCGAGTACAGGGGGCGCGGCAGTGACCCCAGCGCCACCGTGAACAGGGGCGTGAACATCGAGGCGAAGCCCACACTCATCATCACGTGCCCGAGCGTGACCGCCCACCACGGCGTGGCCAGGCTGATGGTGGAGAAGAAGACGAACACGCCCATCACGACGATGCTCGCGGGCACCACCAGCGCCCTGGGCCCCACCCGGTCGTACAGGCGGCCCACCACGGGCGAGAGCAGCCCCATGGCCACGCCGCCCGGCAACAGCATCAGGCCCACCTGGAGCGGCTCGAGCCCGAACGCCCGCTGAAGCAGCAGCGGCAGCATGATGACGGTGCCGAACAGCGCCATCATGGAGATCGACATCATCACCACGGCCACGGTGAAGGTGGGGAACGTGAACGTGCGGAGGTCCAGCAGCGCCGCCTCCCGCCGCTGCAGCGCCGACTGCCGCGCCACGAACGCGGCGAGCCCGCCGATGCCGACCCCGATGGACAGCAGCGGCACCCAGAACTCCACGTCCTCCGCACCCACCGTGCTCAGCCCGTAGACCAGCGGGCCGAACCCCAGCAGCGTCAGCGGAACCGAGACCAGGTCCAGCGGAGTGTCCTTGCTCTCGCCGACGTCGGCGAGCCTCTGGTAGCCGAGCCACAGCATGAGCAGGGCGATGGGGAGCATCACCCAGAAGATCGCCCGCCACGAGGCCACCTGGAGGATGAGGCCCGACAGGGTGGGGCCGACGGCGGGCGCCACCGAGATCACCATGGAGATGTTGCCCATCACCCGCCCCCGGTGCTCCCGCGCGACCAGTTGCATGACGGTGGTCATCAGCAGCGGCAGCATGATCGCCGTGCCGGTGGCCTGGACCACCCGGCCGAGCACCAGGAGCGGGAAGCTCGGGGCCACCGCGCAGGCGAGCGTCCCCAGGCTGAACAGCGACAGGGCCAGCACGAACAGCCGCCGCGTGGAGAGCCTGTCGATGAGCCACCCGGTCACCGGGATGACCACGGCCATCGTGAGCATGAACCCGGTGGTCAGCCACTGCGCGGTGCGCTCCGTGACGCCGAGGTCGGCCATGATGCTGCTCAGCGCGACGTTCATCGTCGTCTCGTTGAGGATGACGACGAAGGCGGCCACCAGCAGGATGGGGATCACCCCCCGTTGGGCACTGCGGGGCATATCGGTGGGCATCTGGTGTCCCTTCGTGGAGGTCGGTCCGTGGCGCCACCGCTCCGCGGGGCGCGTTACCGGCGGTAGCGCAGTGGGTTGGGCCGACCCGGCGCCTCGTCCCCGATCGCCAGACCCGGGGCGATGAGCCCGCGGTCGCGGAGATCGAGCAGCGCGGTGACCACCCGATCACGCAGCGTAGCCGGTGCGATCGTGTTGAGGTAGATCTTGGTGGCGCCCTCGAAGCCCGCGAGCGTGGAGATCCGCCACTTCAGCAACACCCGCCAGGGCATGGGGAGGGTCACGTCGATGGGGCGGTAGTGCCATTCCTCGTTGCAGGGGACGGCCGGCCCCGTGGCGGCATGCATCGCGTGGATCATGTCCGACATGCCGCGCACCTCGTCGTCGCGCAGCTCCCACGGGTCCGAGGTCTCGCTGGTGCAGTGGATCTCGATGGTGGGATACCGATGGCCGAAGCCCGCGAACGCGACGGCGTACTCGCTCTCCGCGATCACGAGGTTGCGGCGCGCCGCGTAGTTGGGCCCCGCCTCGTTGAAGAGGTTGGGGTTGCCCCTCAGCCGCGCGAGGGTGGCCTCGTGCTGCGCGCCGCGCTCGTCGATAGTGACCAGCTGCTTGTGGAGGTGGTCGAAGGAGGCGCCGGCCGGCTTGAGCCAGTTCTGGAAGACGGCCACGTAGCGCGCGTAGCGGTTGATGTCGTAGGCCATCGCCGTCGATTCAATGGTGTAGGACACGAACCGCTCGTGCTCGTCGACGGTGAGGGTGCCCGAGGAGGCCAGCTGGGAGTCGTCGGTGGCGCCGTCGACGAAGTGCCGCCGGGCCACGATGAGGTCGTGGCCGCCGCCGAAGAACCCCGAGGCCCGGGCGATGCGCTCGTCCTCAGGGAGGTCGGCGATCTGATCCGGGCTCATGCCGGAGGCCCGCAGCTTGGACCCGATCACCGCCAGCACGTGCGCCCGCCCCTGCGGCGAGCCGAGGTAGGCGTCGCGGCGGACCCTCACCCGCTCGGGCAGCTCGAAGCCGTAGTTCTGGTGCCAGTAGTCGAAGCTGAGGATCTCGAACAGGTTCGGGACCCGCCGGAACTCGGCGACGGTGGCGAACAGCTCCTCGGCGGGGTTGCGGTAGATCGTGTCCCAGCCGCCGCCGCTGCGCACCACCCGCGACTTCTCCGGCGGCGTCTCGAGGTAGCGGGCCTCGCAGAAGGGGCAGTGCCTCCCGGATCGGTGGGGATCGAGGGGGGCCGGCTCCCGGGCGGCGAGCCCGAGCGGGCGGTTCGCCCTGCCCGCCACGGTCCACACCTCGGTGCCCGTCAGCGGGTTGATCTGCTTGACGGTGCCGTCGCGCAGCACGCTGACGTAGTCGGGCTCGCGCGCGAAGGGCTGCATCCCCCGACGATAGTGCGCCTGGTTGCCGTGGGGCAGGGAAGGCTAGAAGAGCAGTGGGTCGATGGCCACGGCCAGGAACAGCAGCGCCAGATAGGTGTTGCTCCAGTGGAACAGCCGCATCGCCTTGAGCTGCGGTCCGTCGGCGCCTGCCCGGGCGCGCCGCCACAGCGCGACGGCCTCGGCGATGAACACCGCACCGAGCAGCCCTGCGACGATCGGGTAGAGCGGGCCGGTCGGGGTCACCGGCCACAGCAGCAGCGAGACGGCCACCGTGGCGAGGGTGTACCAGAAGATCTGCGCCGCCACCCGTGGCGGCGTGGAGACCACCGGCAGCATCGGCACCCCGGCGGCCGCGTAGTCGTCGCGGTACCGGAAGGCCAGCGCCCACGTGTGCGGCGGGGTCCACAGGAACACGACGGCGAACAGGATGAGCGGCGGCCACGCGATGCTTCCCGTCACCGCGGTCCAGCCGATGAGCGGCGGGAAGCAGCCCGCGATGCCGCCCCACACGATGTTCTGCCAGGTGCGCCGTTTGAGCCACATGGTGTAGACGAACACGTAGAACGCGTTGGCCACCAATGCCAGGGCAGCCGAGAGCCAGTTCGCGCCGAACCCCAGCACGAGGGTGGCGAGGAGGCCGAGCACCGCGCCGAAGATCAGCGCGTTGCGGGTGGAGACCTGGTGCCGCGGGACGGGGCGGCGGCGGGTGCGGCGCATCACCTCGTCGATGTCGGCGTCGATCACGCAGTTGAAGGTGTTGGCCGACGCGGCGGCGAACAGCCCGCCGATCATGGTGTAGACGATCAGCCCCCACGGGGGCAGGCCGCCCGCGGCGAGGAACATGGCGGGGGCGGTGGTGACCAGGAGCAGCTCGATGATCCGCGGCTTCGTCAGCGCCACATAGGCCTTGACGATGTCCCAGAACCGGGCCCCCGAGGACGCCGCAACACTGCCGACGGCCACACGCACCCCATTCCTCCAGAATCGCTCCGGGCAGTCTATCGCGCCCCCGGAGAGCTCCCAAAGCGCGCGGCGGGATCCGTTCCCCCGACGGCCCGGCCGGGATAGGGTTGGCGACGATGAACAGCTACGAGAACCCGCTGCGCGACCCGCAGGACCGTCGGCTCCCCCGCATCGCCGGGCCGTGCGTCCTCGTCATCTTCGGAGTGACGGGGGACCTGTCCCGCAAGAAGCTGATGCCCGCCGTCTACGATCTGGCCAACCGCGGCATGCTGCCCCCCGGCTTCGGGCTGGTGGGTTTCGCGCGCCGGGACTGGGCCGATCAGGACTTCGCCCAGGTGGTCCACGACGCCGTCAAGGAGAACGCGCGCACCCCGTTCCGGGAGGAGGTGTGGGAGCAGCTGCTCGAGGGCATCCGGTTCGTGCCGGGCACCTTCGACGACGACGACTCGTTCGACCGCCTCCGTGCCACCATCCAGGAGCTGGACACCGCCCGCGGCACCGGCGGCAACCACGCCTTCTACCTCTCCATCCCGCCGTCGAGCTTCGAGCAGGTGATGACCCAGCTGCGGCGCCACGGCATGACGGAGCGCTCGGAGGGCAACTGGAACCGGGTTGTCATCGAGAAGCCGTTCGGCCACAACCTGGCCTCCGCCAGGGAGCTCAACGACGTGGTCTCCGTGCTGTTCCAGCCCCACGAGGTGTTCCGCATCGACCACTACCTGGGGAAGGAGACGGTGCAGAACATGCTGGCGCTGCGCTTCGCGAACCAGATGTTCGAGCCCATCTGGAACAACCACTACGTGAGCCACGTCGAGATCACGATGGCCGAGGACATCGGCATCGGGGGCCGTGCCGGCTACTTCGACGGGATCGGCATCGCCCGAGACGTCATCCAGAACCACCTGCTGCAGCTGCTCGCGCTCACCGCGATGGAGGAGCCCACCTCCTTCGAGGCGGGCCAGCTGCGCACCGAGAAGCAGAAGGTGCTGGCGGCGGCCCGCGTGCCCACCCGATACGACCTGCACACCGCCCGCGGGCAGTACGCCGCCGGATGGCAGGGCGGCCGGCCCGTCATCGGCTACCTGCAGGAGGACGGCGTCCCTGAGGGCTCGAAGACCGAGACCTACGCCGCGATGCGGGTGGACATCGACAACCGTCGCTGGGCCGGGGTGCCCTTCTACCTCCGCTCCGCCAAGCGGATGCCCCGGCGGGTGACCGAGGTGGCGCTCAGCTTCAAGCGCGCCCCGCACCTGCCGTTCACCGCCACCGACACCGAGGAGCTCGGCACCAACGCGCTCGTCATGCGGATCCAGCCCGACGAGGGGGTGACCCTCCGCTTCGGCGCGAAGGTCCCCGGCACGCAGATGGAGATCCGTGAGGTGTCCATGGACTTCGGCTACGGCGGGTCCTTCACCGAGTCCTCGCCCGAGGCGTACGAACGCCTCATCCTCGACGTCCTCCTCGGCGACCCGCCGCTGTTCCCGCAGCAGGAGGAGGTGGAGCTCAGCTGGCGGATCCTGGACCCGGTCATCGAGTACTGGGCCTCCGTCGAGGATCAGCCTCAGCAGTACGCGTCCGGTACGTGGGGCCCGACGTCGGCCCACGACATGCTGGCCCGCGACGGCTTCAACTGGCGTAGGCCCTAAGGAGCTCCCCATGATCATCGAACTGACCGCCACCTCCTCGCGCGACGTGGCCGCCGCGCTCCTCAACGCCAAGCGGACGGCTGGGGCGAGTGGGCTCGTCCTCACCCTCCTGATCGTCACCACCGACGAGCGCTTCGACGACGTGCTCGAGGCGGCGAAGACCTCGGCCACGGCGCATCCCTCCCGTGTCATCGTCGTCACCTACGTCGACTCCGACGAGGCGCGCCTCGACGCGACGATCGAGGTGGGTGAGGGGCTGCCCGGTGACCTCATCGTGCTGCGGCTCCACGGGGAGCTGCGCCACCACGGGGACTCGATCTGCCTCCCCCTGCTTCTGCCGGACTCCCCCACCATCGTGTGGTGGCCGCACGAGGCGCCGGACAACCTCGCCGAGGATCCCATCGGCAGCCTGGCCGACCGCCGGATCACCGACGCCGCCGGCTGCCCCGATCCGCAGGACGCCCTCCTCCGGCGGGCACGGAACCACGCCCCGGGCGACACCGACCTCACCTGGACGCGGCTGACGCGCTGGCGCGCGCTGCTGGCCGCGGCCATGGATCAGACGCAGGCGCAGGTCACCGGCGCGGTGGTCACCTCGGCCCCGGACAACGCCCCGGCCACCCTGCTGGCCGCATGGCTGAGCGACCGCCTCGGCGTGAGCGTGTCGCGGCTCGACGGCGACCTCCCCGGCGTCAACGAGGTCCGCCTCACCACCACGGAGGGCGACATCACGGTGCGCCGCGTGGCGGAGGGCACCGCGCAGTACCAGGTGCCGCACCAGCCTCAGCGCACCGTCGCCCTGCGCCGGCGGCCGCTGACGGACCTGCTGACGGAGGAACTGCAGCGCATGGACGCCGACGACATCTTCGAGTCGGCCACGACGCGGCTGGTCGCCGACGCCGGGGAGCGCTGACGTGTTCACCCGGGTTGTCCGGATGCCTGAGGCCGACGAGGTGAGCAACCTGGTCGCCCAGCGGCTGCTGGACCGCCTGATCGAACTCCAGGACGTGCAGCCCATCGTCCACGTGTGCCTGACCGGCGGCAACGCGGCTAACGCCATGTACGAACGGTTCGCGCAGCTCGCGGAGGGCTCGGACCTCGACGCGTCCAAGCTGCAGCTGTGGTGGGGCGACGAGCGGTTCGTGCCCGCCACGGACCCGGACCGCAACTCCCTGCAGGCGGTGTCGCGGCTGGCCCGCACGGTGGCCATCAAGTCCGCCGACATCCACATGATGGCCGCCGCGGACGGGCGCAAGGACTCACACGAGTGCGCCGCCGAGTACGAGGCCGAGCTGGGCGAGACCCACTTCGACATCATGCTGCTGGGCGTGGGAGAGGACGGCCACACCGCCTCGATCTTCCCGAACCATCCGAGCTTCGACCCCACCACGCGCAGCGTCATCGGGGTCACCGACGCCCCGAAGGCCCCTGCGGACCGGATCACGTTGACCATCCCGGCGCTGAACCGGGCGGACGAGACCTGGGTGATCGCCACCGGCGAGGCGAAGGCCGACGCCGTGGCCAGGGCCCTGGGTGGGGACCTGAGCCTCCCGGCGGCCCACGTCCACGGCGACGTGTCCACCCTGTGGTATCTCGATGACGCGGCGGCGGGTGGGCTGCCCGCGCAGTACGTGTGCCCGTTCTGAGGCGGGCATGGAAAAGCCGGCGCGAGGAGTGATCCTCGCGCCGGCTGTCCGACTCAGTAGATGATCTCGCCCGAGGCGCGGCGCGCCCTGAGCGAGCTGACCGCCTCTTCGAGGATCTGGGCCGCCTCCGCGTCGGTGCGGCGCTCCTTGACGTACGCGAGGTGCGTCTTGTACGGCGTGATCTTCGGGGGCGGAGGGGGGTTCTCGGAGTCCGTGTTGGCCGGGAGCCCGCAGCGGGGGCAGTCCCACGACTCGGGGATCTGCGCGTCGATCGCGAACGCGGGACTGGTCACATGCCCACTGGCGCAGAAGTACGAGACGTGGAGCCTGGGCGCGGTGTCCCCGCGCTCAGCCTCTCCCATGGGTCCGGCGCCGACACGGCTGCCGCGAATGGCGTTGCCACCTGCCACTTGTATTTCTCCTTGAGCTCAGTGATGAAGGGTCGTGCCGGTTCAGGCGCCGATGCGGTACAGCACCAGCAGCCCGATGATGGTCAGAAGCCAGGCCAGCGACAGCACGACTGTGATGCGGTCCAGCCTTCGTTCGGCCGTCGACGCCCCGCCCATGGAGGTCGACATTCCGCCGCCGAAAAGATCCGACATTCCGCCGCCACGGCTCTTGTGGAGGAGGACGGTGGCCGCGAGGAGAACGCTGAGCACAATCGCGATGATTGAGAGCGTCGTCACCGGCCAGGACACGAGGGGGACAATCACGCGCTAAAGACTATCCGACGACGTCGAGGAATCCACATTCGCCCCTCCCCTGTCCGGGTCCCGGCCCCCGACGTGGGGGAGCGGGGGAGGAAAAAAAGGGGGTGGGTCAGCGCTAAAGCGAGAGGCACAA
>NZ_JBUZNN010000004.1:239122-363615 GCF_055326235.1 Tessaracoccus yangjingae
CCGCCCCCCAATTTGCCTAATGTCGGGAAACCGGTTGTTCCTGCGCCTTCGCGCAGGTGGGTCAGCTGGTCAGAGCTGGTAGAAGCGCACGATCGCCGCGAACTCCTCCGGCTTCAGCGCGGCGCCGCCGACGAGCGCGCCGTCGACGTCCGGCTTGGCCATGATCTGCGCCACGTTGTCGGCCTTCACGGAGCCGCCGTACTGGATGCGCACGGCCTCCGCGGTGGGCTCGTCGTAGAGCGCCGCGACCTCCTTGCGGATGGCGCCACACACCTCCTGAGCGTCGTCCGGGGTGGCCACCTCGCCGGTGCCGATGGCCCACACGGGCTCGTAGGCGATGACGAGGCCGGCGACCTGCTCGGCCGTCAGGTTGGCCAGGGTGCCTCGGACCTGCTCGAGGGTGTACTCGACGTGCCGGCCCTCCTTGCGGATGTCCAGGCCCTCGCCGACGCAGATGATCGGCGTGATGCCGGCGGCCAGGGCCTTGGCGGCCTTGGCGTTGATGATCTCGTCGGTGTCGCCGAAGAACTGGCGGCGCTCCGAGTGCCCGACGACGACGTAGCTGACGCCGAGCTTGGTGAGCATCGAGGTGGAGATCTCGCCGGTGTAGGCGCCGTTGTCGAACTGCGACACGTTCTGCGCCCCCAGCTGGAACGGCAGCCGGTCCCCGTCGATGAGGGTGCGCACGGTGCGCAGGTCGGTGAACGGCGGGATCAGCACGGCCTCGGACTTCGACGGGTCGTAGTCCTTGTCGAGCAGCGCGTAGTGGATCTTCTCCACCAGCCCGGTGGCCTCGATGTGGTCGATGTTCATCTTCCAGTTACCGGCCATGATCGGCTTGCGGGTCATCAGTTGTCCTCCTCCAGAACGGAAATACCGGGCAGTTCCTTGCCCTCCAGGAACTCGAGGGAGGCGCCGCCGCCCGTCGAGATGTGGCCGAACTCGTCGTCGGCGTGGCCGAGGACGCGGACGGCGGCCGCCGAGTCCCCGCCGCCGACGACGGAGAGCCCGTCGACCGCGGTGAGGGCCTTGGCGACGGCTGCGGTGCCGTGGGACAGCGCCTCGATCTCGAACACGCCCATGGGGCCGTTCCAGAACACCGTCTTGGCGCCGGTGATGGCGTCGGCGAACAGCTTCTCGGTCTCGGGACCGATGTCCAGGCCCTGCTTGCCGGCGGGGATGGCGTGCGCCGAGACGACGTCCACGTCACCCTTGACCTGGCGCGCGTCGAAGTCCATGCCCTCGGCCACCCGCACGTCGACGGGGAGCAGGATGGTCTTGCCGCTGGCCTTGGCCTCCTCGAGGTACCCCTTGCAGGTCTCGAGGTTCGTCGCGTCGAGCAGCGAGTCGCCGATCTCGTAGCCCTGGGCCTTGAGGAAGGTGAACACCATGCCGCCGCCGATGATCAGCGTATCGGCCACCTTGAGCAGGTTGTCGATGACCGACAGCTTGTCCGCGACCTTCGCGCCGCCGAGCACCACCACGAAGGGGCGCTCGGGGGTCTCGGTGAGCCGGCGCAGCACGTCGACCTCCTTGGCCACCAGGAAGCCGGCCACGTTCGGGAGCAGCTTGGCCACGTCGTAGACCGACGCCTGCTTGCGGTGGACCACGCCGAAGCCGTCCGAGACGAACAGGTCGCCGAAGGCCGCGTAGCGGGCGGCGAGCTCCTGGCGGGCGGCCTCGTCCTTGGACTCCTCCGCCGGCTCGTAGCGCACGTTCTCCAGCAGCGCGACGTCGCCGTCGGCCAGCGCGGCGACGGTGGCCTGCGCGGACTCGCCGACGACGTCGTCGGCCAGCTTCACCTCAGCGCCCAGCAGCTCGCTGAGCCGCTTCGCGACGGGCGCGAGCGAGTACTTGGGGTTGGCCTCGCCCTTGGGCCGGCCGAGGTGGGCCATGATCACGACGCGGGCACCGGCGTCGCGCAGCGCGGTGAGCGTGGGCAGCGCGGCGCGGATGCGGCCGTCGTCGGTGATGTTCTTGTCGGCATCCAGCGGGACGTTGAAATCGCAGCGGATGAGGACCCGCTTTCCGTGGAGATCGCCCAGATCTGCAACAGACTTCACAGTGAGCCTTTCTTGTTGGGTGGCTTCGTCGGTAGAGGCGGACAACGGCCCTGCGACCCGCGCGCGGGTCACAGGGCCGTTGTTCAGACCACTTGAGGTGTGGGAATCAGAGCTTCGAGCCGACCAGGGCGGTCAGGTCGACGAGGCGGTTGGAGTAGCCCCACTCGTTGTCGTACCAGCCGAGCACCTTGACCTGGTTGCCGATCACCTTGGTGAGCTTGGCGTCGAAGATGCAGGACGCGGGGTCCGTCTCGATGTCCTTGCTGACGATCGGGTCCTCGGTGTAGACGAGCACCTTGCCGTCGGCCGCGGCCTTGATGATCGCGTTGATCTCCTCGACGGTGGTCTCGCGGGAGGCCTCGAAGGTGAGGTCCGTCGCGGAGCCGGTGGGGGTGGGCACGCGCATCGCGTAGCCGTCCAGCTTGCCCTTGAGCTCGGGGAGCACGAGGGAGACCGCCTTGGCCGCACCGGTGGTGGTGGGGACCATGTTGAGGGCGGCGGCGCGCGAGCGACGCAGGTCGCTGTGGGGGCCGTCCTGCAGGTTCTGGTCCTGCGTGTACGCGTGGATGGTGGTCATGAGGCCCTTGACGATGCCGATGCCGTCGTTGAGCGCCTTGGCCATCGGGGCGAGGCAGTTGGTGGTGCAGGAGGCGTTGGAGATGATCGTGTGCGCCGCGGAATCGTACTTGTCGTCGTTGACGCCCATGACGATGGTGATGTCCTCGTTCTTGGCCGGAGCCGAGATGATGACCTTCTTGGCGCCGGCGGCGATGTGCGCCTGAGCCTTGGTGGCGTCGGTGAAGAAGCCGGTGGACTCGATGACGATGTCCACGCCCAGGTCACCCCAGGGCAGCTGCGCGGGATCCTTCTCGGCGAAGGCCTTGATCTCCTTGCCGTCGACGGTCAGAGCGTCGTCGTCGTAGCTGATCTCGCCGGGGAAACGACCCAGGATCGAGTCGTACTTGAGCAGGTGGGCGAGCGTCTTGTTGTCGGTCAGGTCGTTGACGGCGACCACGTCGAGATCGGCGCCTGACGCGACGAGCGCGCGGAAGTAGTTACGGCCGATGCGGCCAAAGCCGTTGATTGCAACCTTAACGGTCATGAGGATATCGATCCCTTTCAGCTACCTTGCGCGGAAGCGCATGCGGACGGGTTCATCCTAACCAGTTGTGGCGCCGCGGCAAGACGCGGGGTCCGGTTTGGTGCCCGTCAGTCGTCGTCGCGCAGGTCGGCGGGCAGGCTGGCCTCTGTGGTGGGCAGCCCCGCGTCCTCCGCGGCCTTGTCGGCCGTGGCCAGGAGCCGCCTGATCCGGCCCGCCACGGCGTCCTTGGTCAGCGGCGGCTCGTGCAGGCGCCCGAGCTCCTCCAGGCTGGCCTGCCGGTGGGCGAGGCGCAGCTCCCCCGCGATCCGCAGGTGCTCAGGGGCGTCCTCGCCGAGGAGCTCCAGTGCCCGCTCCACCCGTGCGCTGGCCGCGACCGCCGCGCGCGCCGACCGGCGCAGGTTCGCGTCGTCGAAGTTGGCCAGCCGGTTGACGCTGGCGCGGACCTCGCGGCGCCTGCGGCGCTCGTCCCAGGCCAGGCGGGTCTCCCCCGCCCCCATGCGCGTCAGCAGCTCGGCGATGGCGTCCCCGTCGCGGATCACCACGCGGTCGACGCCGCGCACCTCGCGCGCCTTGGCCGACACCCCGATCCGACGGGCCCCGCCGACCAGCGCGAGCGCCGCCTCGGAGCCCGGACACGTGATCTCGAGCGACATCGACCGGCCGGGCTCCGTCAGCGACCCTCGGGCCAGGAACGCCCCGCGCCACATCGCCACCGCGTCCGCGACCGACCCGCCGACGACGGCCGGGGGGAGCCCGCGGACGGGACGCCGGTGCATGTCCACCAGGCCGCTCAGGCGGGCCAGCTGCTCGCCGTCGCGCACCACCCGCAGCGTGTAGCGGGGGCCGCGGCGGACGCCGGACCCGTTGATGACCAGCAGGTCGCTCTCGACGTTGTACAGGTCGGTGACGAAGGCGCGCAGCCTGCGCGCCGCGGCCCCGGTGTCCAGCTCGGCCTCGACGACGATACGTCCCCCCACCAGGTGCAGGCCGCCCGCGAACCGGAGCAGGGCGGCCACCTCTGCGCGGCGCACCGAGGGGTGCGGCGCGAGGACGGTCGCCAGCTCGGACTTCACCTTCTGCGTCAGGGCCATGCGGGCAGTCTGCCACACGCCCCGAAGCACCCGTCAGCCGCCGATGACCTCGCTGAAGACGGCGGCGAGCAGGTTGGGGTCGTGGGTCGGGGAGCCGTCCCGGGCCCTCACATCGGCTGTGACAAGGCGTCCGCCCAGGGATTCGACGTAGGACTGGAGGTGGTGGTCGGTGCCGGCGAAGCTGGCGTCGGCGATCACCACGTCCAGCGTCAGGCCGGGGGCGTGCTCGGCCAGCAACTCGATGTGGCGCGACGGCGTGAACCCGTCGGTCTCCTCCGCCGGCGCGATGTTGAGCACCAGCACCCGCTGGGCCTTGGTCTCCAGCAGCGCCCGCGCGAGGCCCGGCACCAGGAGGTGCGGGATCACGCTGGTGAACCACGATCCGGGCCCCAGGATCACGCTGTCGGCCTCGCGGACCGCAGTCAGGACCTCGGGCCTGGCGGGCGGACGGTCCGGGATCAGGCGCACCGCCTGCACGACGGCGCGGGTCTTGGCCACCGTCGCCTGCCCGGAGAGGGTGCAGACCTCGTCGGGCTCGAGCGGATCGAGGCCCACGACGTCGGCCTCGATGTCCAGCGGCACCGAGCTCATGGGCAGCACCCGGCCGCGGGTGCGCAGCAGGTCGCCCACCATGTCCAGCCCGGCCACCGGGTCGTCGAGCTGCTGCCACAGCCCGGCGATGAGGAGGTTGCCGATCGCGTGGCCGCCGAGCGGCCCGTCGCCGTGGAAGCGGGCCTGCAGCACGCTCGCCCAGGTGCGGCCCACGTGGTCGTCGGAGCAGAGGGCCGCCAGTGCCATGCGCAGGTCGCCTGGCGGGAGGCAGTCGAGCTCCTGGCGCAGCCGGCCGGAGGATCCGCCGTCGTCGGCCACCGTCACCACTGCGGTCAGCCGGTCGGTGACCCGCCTCAGCGCCTTGAGCGAGACCGCCAGCCCGTGCCCCCCGCCGAGCGCGACGACCCGGGGCAGCCGTGGGAGGCTCATTCCTTGCCCAGGTCCCGGTGCAGCACGGTGGTGGGGAAGCCTCGCTCCCTGAGCCTGACCGCGAGCTCCTCGCTCATCGAGGTGGAGCGGTGCTTGCCGCCGGTGCAGCCGATGGCGACGGTGACCTGGCGCTTGCCCTCGGCGAGGTAGCCGGGGGCCACCGTCTCAAGCAGGTTGACCATGGCCTCCTGGAACTGCTGCGCGGCCTCGTGCTTGAGCACGTACTGGGCCACGTCCTTGCTGAGGCCGGACTTGGGCCGCAGCTCGGGGATCCAGTGAGGGTTGGGCAGGAAGCGGACGTCGAAGACCATGTCGGCGTCGATCGGCACCCCGTTCTTGAACCCGAAGGAGATCAGCGCGATCTTCAGCCTGTCGGTCGCCTCGTCCCCGAAGTGGTTGGCCACCCGCTGCGTGAGCTGCCGCGCCGAGAGGTAGGTGGTGTTGACGACGATGTCCGCGTCCGCCCGCAGGTCCGCCAGGAGGCGGCGCTCACGGTCGATGCCCTCGCTCAGGCGGTCCCCGCCCTGCAGCGGCAGCGGCCTGCGGTTCGACTCCTGCCTGCGCACGATGACGTCGTCGGCGGCCTCGAGGAACACGCTCGTCACGGAGGCGCCGGCGGCCTTCAGGCTGGCGATGACCTCCGGAAGCTGCTCGAAGTGCTCCCTGGACCGCACGTCGGCCACCACCGCGATCCTGGAGATGCCGTAGCCGCGGAGCGTCTGGGCGAGCGCCGGCAGCATCACGGGGGGCAGGTTGTCCACGACGTACCAGCCGAGGTCCTCCATGGTGTGCGCCGCCGTCCGGCGACCAGCGCCGGACATTCCGGTGATGAGGGCGATCTCCTGCGGGGCATCGGTCATGCCGCCAGCCTAAGGGAGCGGCGGCGCCTCGTCGTGCCGGCACGTCCTCACCGGAGTCGGCATGAATGAGCAGCACCCACCTCCGGGCTCGCGCAGAGAGGTGCAGAGAGGTATGGGGCGCCTTGACCCTATGCTCTCTCGCATGTCGCTGACCTACGGCTTCCCGTCGACCGCGGATCCGATGTCCGTGTCGCTGGCCACCGCGCCGGGCATCGGCCCGGCAGGGAGGGTGGCCAGCCCCCACTTCTTCTCCGGCACCGTCGTCGAAGCGGAGCAGTGTGCGCGAGGGATACTCGCCGTGGCCGAGGTGGCCGCCACGAGCTACTACACGCGCATCGAGTGGAGTTCGTTGGACCCCGTGGTCACCAGCGACGGTGAACGCCTGCGGTTCGAGTCGTTCTCGGGATGCGGGGGCGTCTACGCGCGGTTCGACCTGCTTCCAGGTGCCCTCACCGGGGCACCCGGCGAGCTCGGCACCACCAACATCGACGTCAACCCGCCCCTCAGGCACGCCCTCACCACCATCCGCTCGGGCGAGCCGCTGCGGCTCGACGTGGGTGCGGATGCGGTCACCGCCTCGACGATGACCGGGTCCGTCGTCGAGCGGAAGGTCAAGCTGCCAGAGCGCTGGGTCCGCGGCTTCGGGGAGGCGTCGGTGGCGGCCGCGACCATGCAGTCCCTGGCCGAGGTGCCAGCGTTGGCCGCGCAGCGGTTCCTGCGGTCGCTGCCGCGCGGGGGCCGCAGGCTCTGGATCGTGCCGTCGGGCTCCTCACTGCGCGTCTCCGCGGTCCCGACCGACGGCGCCGCATATCTCGACGGCACCCACCGTCTGGGCGCGTTGCTGCCGATGCTCCGATGGGCTAAATCGCTGCGGCTCCACGGACCGCTGGCCACCGGTGGAGCGCCCCGCCCCAGCGCGTGGGAGCTGGTCCTCGACGATGCCCGCCTCACCTTGACACTCTCACCCGAAGTGCCTCGCGGCTTCAGCGGCGAGGGTGCGGTGCTGACCGACCTGGCGCTGGGCGACGCCGACGACGCCGGCGGCGTGCTCGACCAGCTGGCCTGGACTCCGGGCGCGGACGCCGCGACCATCGCGTACGCGCTCGGGTGGGAGGAGGGACGCGTGCTTCGGGTGCTCACCCGGCTCGGCACCTCGGGGCGGGTCGGTTTCGACTGCGCCGAGGGCGCCTTCTTCCATCGCGAGCTTCCCTACGACGCGGATGCCGCGGCCCGTCGTAACCCGAGGCTTGTGGGGGCGCGCCAGCTGCTCGCCGCTGGTGCGGTGCGGGTCGACGGTGAGACCGCCACCGTCGACTCAGGCGACTCCACGTACCGGCTGCGGCGCCTCACCTCCGGCTGGGCCTGCACCTGCACGTGGTGGACCAGGTACGAGGGCGGACGCGGACCGTGCAAGCACGCGCTGGCCGTGGAGCTCGCCCGGTGATCGACCAGTCGGCGCTCGAGCGGGCGATCCGGCGCAATGACTCCACCGCCGTCGCGCAGCTGTACCGCGGCGCGGGCGAGGCGGACCGGAAGGCGACCCGTCCCCTGCTCGCCGCGTTGCGGAAGGAACAGGCCGAGTACTGGCGCACCGGCCGGTGGCCGGGACGCCCCTTCGCGGACTTCGCCCTCGACACCGCGATGCTGGCCACTGCACCCTCCGCCGAGGGTGCCGCCCGGGTGCTCCGCTGGGGAGACCACCCAGGGCGGCTGGACGTGATCCTCGACCGCAGGGTGTCGTGGCTCCCTGCATTGGTCGCGCTCCTCACCAGGGTCACGATGAGCGCGGAATCGGGCCGCGACGAGGTGCCGTGGGAGGTGGTCGACGCTCTGCTCGCCCGCTGCGGACTCACCCACCTGGACACACCCGACTACGCCCTGAACCTGCTGCGCCGCCAGGACCCACGGCTGGACGCAGAGGCCCAGCTCGCCGTCGACCCGGCACTTCCCGGCATCCTGCTGCGGGCGCTGGAGTCGGACCGCCTGCACGACGCCGTGGTATCCGAGTGGCTGAACGCCGCCGCCAAGGGGCGGGAGCGCCGCTGGGCCGTCATCGCAGCCGAATGGGCTGCGGGTGGGGTGCTTGACCGGGACGAGTTGCACCGTCGGCTGGTGGCAGCGCTTGTCCGGGGCGGCATGCAACCGCACCTGCGGGCCGTCCTCTGGATCCTCGAGGAACTCGCGGCCACCCCGGCCGAAGTCCAGGGACTCATCCGCGAGTACCTGGCGCTTCTGGACAGCCGGCAGGCCTTCGTGGCCGTCCATGCGCTGAAGGCCGTCCGGCGACTCGACGCCGCCGCACCCCTCGAGGCCGCCACGGTGGTCGACGCCTGCGCCCGGCTCCTGGCCCGAGCCGACGCCTCCCTCCCCCAGTCCGCACTCACCTGGCTGGGGGCTCTGAGCAGGCGGGCGCCCTCGTCGCCCGATATCATCGCACGAGCGGCCGCCGTCGGCCTCGGCCACCCGAAGCGGGCCGTGCAGGAGAAGGCTCTGGCCCTCCTTACTGGGCTGGGGCCGCTCGGCGATGCAGCCGCGTCTGACGTGGCCTGGGCCCTGGATGGTGTGGATGCGACGGTTCGCGGCGCGGATCCGGCCACCGTTGTCGGACGCCTGCCGGAGCTGCCCATCGCGGCGCCGGTCCTGCCCCTCGAACCTGTCGGGTCATCCGACGAGCTTGTGGACCTGGTTCGCCGGGTCACCACGATCGGGTTCGAGTTCGGCGACGAGGAGCGCCTCGTCGCCGGCTTCGCCGCCTACGGAGGCCGGCTCCAAGGAGCATCGCGCGCCGAGGTGCTCACGGAACGAGACTGGATGCCGGACCTCCTCGAGGAGCTCCGCGGCGGCCTTGCGGAGACGTCCCGCGGCGCCGTGGCCACCCTGAAGCGGCTGACGCCCAGGCACCGCGCCGATGCACGCGCCACGGTAGTGCGCGCGCGCGAAGTGGCCAACGCGCTCAGGGCCGGTACCGCCACCGCGCTCGTCGCGTTCCCGCGCGACGCCTCGGGCATCCTCGACCCCGACCGTCTCCTCCAGGACCTCGCCAGAGCGGCCGCTGAGGACAGGAGCATCCCTCGCGTGGATCTCGAGGCCGCATGGCTGCGTCTGCCGCTCGGCCTCGGCGACGACTACCGGGAGCGGGTGGCAGCTCTGGACGGTCCCGATGCGCACTGGCTGGCCGGGGAGTTGGCTGCCGGCGCGCTCCCCGCTCCAGCCCTGAGGCACCTGTACCGGGACCACCACCGCCGCGGGTCCTACCACCGCTTCACCGGCGAGTGGCCTGGAGTCACCGGTCGCGGTGGGGCGCTGCTGCGACGCATCGGCCGGCTCGACGGGGTGACGCAGTACGTCGGCGGTGAGGAGTCCTCGGCAGTCACGTTGACGCCCACACAACGGGAACTGCTCTCGGCACACCACCTGCGCGAACTGTCGGGGTGGGATGGTCGCGGGGTCCTCGTCCAACCGCTGACTCTGCTCCCCCACCAGCAGGGCGCGGTGGGCCAGGTGACCCACGTCACGTTGGCGGCAGGCGCGGCCCAGGAGGACGCCGCCACCCGGGCGGCGACACTTGACGCGACACTCGGCCTGCTTGCGGCAGGTGACCTCGACGGCGAGGCCGCGGGTCCCCACTGGGCCGAGCTGTTGACCTCCGGTGAGTACCGGCTCACGCGATGGACCCGCCACCTCCGCGACGTGGCCGGCTCCAGCCTCGCCGGCGCCCGCTACACGTGGGGGGTGCAGCGCCACGTCCTGGCCACGCTGCTCCCGGCCGATCCGTCCGGCCGCGCCGGCATCGCCGATCTGGTGGGGCTGGCAGCAGAAGCGGCCCTGGTGACAGGCGCCACCGGATCCATCAGGGGCCTGGACGAGGTGGCCGAGAGAACGGGCAGATCGCGGCTCACGGTCGAGGCGCGCCGGTTGCGCTCGGTGCTCCGCGGGGGCCGCCCCGACGCCTGAGCTGACATCAGTCGTCGCTCGGAAGGCCGCGGGCGTGGAGGGCCTCACCGGTGCGCTCGGCGTAGGCCACAGCCCCCACCACCACGGGGGTCAGCAGCAGCGCTGGGTTGCGGTCGCGGCCCCGGGCGCGCGCGGAGTCGCGGGCGTCGTCGATGGAGCCGATGAGGTACGGCACCGACCGGATCATCAGGGCCACGGCCAGCGCCACCTGCTGAGGGTCGACCCGCACCCACCGCAGCGGCGCGAGGCCGCGGGCCAGCGCGTCCATGAGGACGGGCGTCGAGGTGGTGAGGGTGAGCATCCGCGCAGCCAGAACGGCGACCAGGATGTTGCCGGACTGCACCACGGCGGCGGCCGGGTTGAGCGAGATCAGGTGGTAGGCGGCCATCACGATGAGCAGGATCCAGAGCACCCAACCGATCCGCAGGGCACGCCAGGGGGTCACGCCCGAGGTCCACAGCAGCGCCAGCACGACCGCGAGGGCGACGGCGGTGACCCACCAGGAGCCGGCGGCGAGCGGGGGGATGGTCACGGCCAGGAACAGGAGGTACTTGGCGCCCGTGCCGAACCGGAACAGCCAGCCCTCCCCCGGCTCGTAGAGGCCCAGCAGGGATGCGTGGGCGTTCACACCAGCACCGCCTCGTACGCCGCGAGCGCCTCCTCCGGCGCGCCGTCGGCGGCGATGCGGCCCTCGTGGACCACGATCACCCGGTCGGCGTCGGCGGCGACGTCGAGGTCGTGGGTGGAGAAGATGATCTGCTGGCTGAGCTCCGCGAAGGTCCGGCGGAGCGCCCGCCTGTTGCGGAGGTCCAGCAGGGTGGTGGGTTCGTCCGCGACCAGGATGGTCGGCTCGACGGCCAGCACGCTGGTCAGCGCCACGAGTTGTCGTTCGCCGCCGCTGAGGTCGTAGATGCTCTGGTGCGCCAGGTGCCCGAGGCCGCGATCCTCGAGCAGGCCCTGGGCCATGCGCGTCCGCTCCGCCCGGCCCTTGACCCGGCCGCGGAGGCTGAGCTCCACGTCCTCGATGGGGGTCGACATCAGCAGCTGGGCCAGCGGATCGGTGAAGACGAAGCCCACCTTCGCCCGGACCGCCTTCGCGTCCTTGACGGTGTCCAGGCCGTCCACGGTGACGGAACCCTCCGTCGGGTGCCGGAGCCCGTTGAGCAGGCGCAGCAGCGTGGACTTGCCCGAACCGTTGGCCCCCACGAGCGCGATCCGCCGCTCGGCGAGGTCCAGTGTGAGGGGGTGCAGCAGCACGCGGTCGGCGTCACCCCGGCGGACTGCCGGGATGACGACGGTGACCGCGCGCAGGCTGATCATCGGCCGAGCAGCCTCGGGAAGGCCTTGTGGACGGCGAACGCGATCACGGCGGCGATGATCCCCTTGAGGATGTCGCCGGGCCAGAAGGCGAGGTCGCTCAGCCAGATCTCGCCGATCGGCTTCCCGACGGCGCGGGCGATGCCGGCCACGCCGAGCGGCCAGATGATGAGCACCCGGGCGGCGAACACACCGAGGAAGAACAGCACCGGGGTGAGCGGGCTCAGCCCGCGCCGCACGGCCCACTGGGCCACGAGGCCCACGACGAACGCCGAGAACAGGAAGCCGATCAGGTAGCCGCCCGTGGGGCCGACGAGGACCGCGAGGCCGGCCCTGCCGCCGGAGAACACCGGAAGCCCGGCGAGGCCGACCAGCAGGTAGAGGGCCACCGCGGCGGCACCCCGCCAGGCGCCGAGGCAGAGACCCGCCAGGGCCACGCCGAGGGTCTGGAGCGTGATCGGCACGCCGAGGGTGCCGATGGGGATGGCGGGGGTCAGTGCGAGGGCGGCGATGAGGGCCGCGAAGACCGCGACATAGGCCAGGTCCGCGGGGGCGAAGCTGCGCACGGAGGGGGCGGTGGTGGTGCTCATGGGGTGCTCCTGTGGTGAGGCGTCGTCCCATCCTGCATCAGAGTTTGAACGATGTTCAAATCGGGTCATGTGCCGGTCACCTCGCCCGTGGTGAGGTTGATCGCCTCGCCGCCGGTGTCGGCCACGGCGGCCTTGACGCTGAGCGCCAGGCGAGGCCCGAATCCCGGCACCGCCGCGATCTCCTCCACGCTGGCCAGCCGCAGCTTCCGCACGCTGCCGAAGTAGGTGAGCAGCGCCTTGCGCCGGAGCTCCCCGAGGCCGGGGACGTCGTCGAGCACCGATTCGACCACCTGCTTGGCCCGCCGGGAGCGGTGATGGGTGATCGCGAAGCGGTGGGCCTCGTCGCGGAGCCGTTGGAGCAGGTACAACCCCTCCGAGGCGCGCGGCAGGATGAGGGGGTAGTCCTCCCCCGGCACCCACACCTCCTCCAGGCGCTTGGCCAGTCCGCACAGGGCGATCTCGCCCTTGAGGCCCGCCTCGGCGAGCACCGCCGCCGCCGCGTTGACCTGCGGGAGCCCGCCGTCGACCACGATGAGCGCAGGTGGGTAGGCGAACCTGGCGGCCTCCCCGGTGGTGGCGTCCACCTTCACGTCGGAGGACCGGTCGTCGACAAGGCGGCGGAGCCTGCGCTGCAGCACCTCGCTGATGGCCGCGACGTCGTTGGAGCCCTCGAAGCTCTTGATGATGAAGCGCCGGTAGGCGCTCTTCCGGGGCAGGCCGTCCTCGAAGACCACCATCGAGCCCACCACCTCCGACCCCATGGTGTGGGAGATGTCGTAGCACTCGATCCGCAGGGGCGGCTCGGCGAGCCCGAGCGCCTCGGCGACCTCGTCCAGCGCGGTGTTGCGGGTGGTGAGGTCCGAGGCGCGGCGCAGCTTGGCCTGGCTGAGCGACATCTCGGCGTTCTTCACCGCCGTGTCGAGCAGGGTGCGCTTCTCGCCCCGGAGCGGCACCTTGATGCTGACCTTCGCGCCCCGCCGCCGGCTGAGGTGTTCGACGAGGGTGTCCTCGGCCTCCACCGAGGTGAGGACGTGCGGCGGGATCTCCAGGTCGTCGGTGTAGACCTGCTCGAGGAAGACCTCCAGCAGCTCGGTGAGCGGGCGGTCGTCGGCGCGGTCCGCGATCCACCCCCGCTCCCCCAGGATGCGCCCGTCGACGATGTGGAACACCTGCACTGCGACCTGCTGGCCGTCGTCGGCGAACCCGACGATGTCGGCGCGGGTGCCGTCGCTCAGCACCACCGAGTTCTTCTCCTGCACGCGTTTGAGGGCGCCCAGCGAGTCGCGCAGCACGGCGGCGCGCTCGAAGTTGAGCTCGGCCGAGGCGTCGTACATGTCGCGCTCGATCCGGCCGATGATCCCGCCGGTGTTGCCGCCCATGAAGGAGCAGAAGTCCTCGGCGATCAGCCGGTGCTCGTCCGCGGAGACGCGTCCCACGCAGGGCGCCGAGCACTTGCCGATGTCGCCCAGCAGGCAGGGCCGGCCCGAGGACCGGGCGCGGTTGAACACCCCCTGCGTGCAGGAGCGCATCGGGAACACGCGCAGCAGCAGATCCACCGTCTCCCGGATCGCCCACGCCTGCCCGAAGGGCCCGAAGTACCGCGTGCCGCGCTTCTTGGCGCCGCGGCCGACGAACACCCTCGGATACTCGTCGCTCATCGTCACGGCGAGCCACGGGTAGGACTTGTCGTCGCGGTACTTGACGTTGAACCGGGGATCGAACTGCTGGATCCAGGTGTACTCGAGTTGCAGCGCCTCCAGCTCGTTGGCCACCACGGTCCACTCCACCCTGGCCGCGGTGCGCACCATCGTCTGGGTCCGGAAGTGCAGGGCCGACGGATCGGCGAAGTAGGTGTTGAGGCGCTGGCGCAGGCTCTTGGCCTTGCCGACGTAGATGACGTTGCCGAAGGCGTCGAAGAACCGGTAGACGCCGGGATCCGTCGGGATGCTGCCCTGGGGTGGGCGGTAACTCGCGGGATCGGCCATGCGCGCAATTCTATGAGCCTAGGCTGGGGCCATGACCACGCGGAGAGAGCTCATCGCCGCGGGCGCGGCCATCGCGGCGGCGCTGCTGGCGGGCTGCGCCGACGACGCGGCGCCCCAGTCCTCGGGAGCGGCACCCGCCGACGAGGTGACCGTGCCGAAGGATTCGGTGCCGGTGGGCGGCGGGCTGGTGCTCGACGGCGGCTTCGTCGTCACCCAGCCGGAGGCGGGCGCCTTCTTCGCGTTCTCCTCGCGCTGCACCCACCAGGGCAACACGGTGTCCGAGGTCCGCGAGGACGGCATCTTCTGCCGGTTCCACGGCTCGCTGTTCGCCCTCCGCGACGGCACCCCCGTGCAGGGCCCGGCCACCGATCCCCTGGTCCGCGCCACCCTGACCGAGTCGGGTACGGACCTCATCGTGGCCGCCTGACCCACGGCCTCCACACTGACCCCGCCGACGCCAACCTGCCAGCGCCCAGACGCGGCCGCGGAGTAGGTAGTGGTCCATACCAAGTCCACACGCAGCCAACCGGGTTGGTTTCGGCGCGGGCTGGGCCGCTTCGCGGCTCGGCCCGGCTCAACCCAAGTCGACACGCGCTGAGCCGCAGGCGGCTCGGCGCGGCTCAACCCGCGGAAAGGGGCCAGTCTCGAGGCGAGCAGGTGCGTGAGGTGACCGCGAGGGCGGGGGACGGCAGGGCGGCTGGGCGCAGGGATGCCCAGCCCGAGGGGCACCCGGAACAACCCGCCTGAAGCAAGCTCGAGCCAGGGCCGCCCTGACGGCACCCGCCCGAACCCGGCAACGCCACAGGCGAACCAGTGACGGGAGACGTGGGACGAGGCCCGGGCGGCCTCAACTACCCGACCACAGCCGAGCACGCGGCCGACAAGCACACGGCGGTCAAGGGCCGCACGGGCCTCGTGTCAGGGCTCCCGGCACCACACAGCGAGAGCTCCAATCGCGAGGACCTCGGCCCTACTCCATGGACTGGCGTCAGTTGGTTTCGACACGCGCTGAGCCGCAGGCGGCTCGGCGCGGCTCAACCAGCGGGAAGGGGCCCGGCTCAACCTAAGTCGACACGCGCGCTGCGCTTCGCGGCTCGGCGCGCTCAACCAACTGTAAGGAAGGGGTGGCTCGGCGCGGCTCCACCAGCGTCGGCAGGGGTCAGCCCGGCCGCGATCTGCCAGCGAGGGCGGGGGACGGCAGGGCGGCTGGGCGCAGGGATGCCCAGCCCGAGGCGCACCCAGAAGAACCCGCCTGAAGCAGACCCTCGCCAGGGCCGCCCTGCCGGCACACGCCCGGAACCGACCACGCCACAGGTAGACCAGTGACGGGAGACGTGAGACGAGGCCCGGGCGGCCTCAACTACCCGGCCACAGCCAAGACCGCGGCCGACAAGCAGACGGCGGACAAGGGCCGCACGGGCCTCGTGTCAGGGCTCCCGGCACCCACAGCGCCCGAGCCGCACCCAGGCAGCGCGGCGCGTCAGGTCGGCGTGACGCGGCACTCCTGGACCGGGACGATCAGGCGCGGTCGAGGAGGGGCTTGAGGAAGGCGCCCGTCGCCGAGCCTTCCGCCTCCGCGACGTCCTCGGGGGTGCCGGTGGCGATCACCTGGCCTCCGCGGGTGCCGCCGTCGGGGCCCATGTCGATGACCCAGTCGGCGGACTTGATCACGTCCAGGTTGTGCTCGATGGTGACCACGGTGTTGCCCGCGTCGACGAGGCGCTGGAGCACGGCCAGCAGGCGGCGGATGTCCTCGAAGTGCAGGCCGGTGGTGGGCTCGTCGAGCACGTAGAGCGTGCGGCCGGTGGAGCGCTTCTGCAGCTCCGCCGCGAGCTTGACTCGCTGCGCCTCGCCTCCGGACAGCGTGGTGGCCGGCTGCCCGAGGCGCACGTAGCCCAGGCCCACCTCCGTGAGCGTCTGGAGGTAGCGGGCGATCGAGTTGATGGACTCGAAGAAGTCCACCGCCTCGCTGATCGGCATGTCGAGCACCTCGGCGATCGTCTTGCCCTTGTAGTGCACCTCGAGGGTCTCCCGGTTGTAGCGCGCGCCATGGCACACCTCGCAGGGCACGTAGACGTCCGGCAGGAAGTTCATCTCGATCTTGATGGTGCCGTCGCCCATGCAGTGCTCGCAGCGGCCGCCCTTGACGTTGAAGGAGAACCGCCCCGGCTGGTAGCCGCGCACCTTGGCCTCGGGGGTCTTGGCGAACAGGGTGCGGATCTTGTCGAACACGCCTGTGTAGGTGGCGGGGTTGGACCTCGGGGTCCGGCCGATGGGCGATTGGTCCACCTGGATCACCTTGTCGATGTGCTCCAGGCCGTCAAGTGACCTGTGCCTCCCGGGCACCGCCTTCGCGCCGTAGATGGCCTTGGCGGCGGCCGTGTAGAGGATCGAGTTGACCAGGGAGGACTTCCCCGAGCCCGACACGCCGGTGACCGCGATGAACTGGCCCAGGTTGAAGGACGCGTCGATGCCGCGCAGGTTGTGCTCCCGGGCGCCCCGCACGACGATCTTCTTCCCGTTGCCGGGGCGGCGGACCGCAGGCACCGGGATCGAGAGCCGCCCCGACAGGTACGCGCCGGTGCGCGACTCGGGGTGGTTGAGCAGGGCCTCGACGGGGCCGGAGACCACCACCTCGCCTCCACCCTCGCCTGCCCCGGGGCCGATGTCGACGGCCCAGTCCGCGGAGCGGATGGTGTCCTCGTCGTGCTCGACGACGATCAGGGTGTTGCCCAGGTCGCGCAGCCGGTGCAGGGTCTCGATGAGGCGCAGGTTGTCGCGCTGGTGCAGGCCGATGCTGGGCTCGTCGAGCACGTAGAGCACGCCCACCAGCCCGGAGCCGATCTGGGTGGCCAGCCGGATGCGCTGCGCCTCCCCGCCCGAGAGCGTGCCCGCGGCCCGCGACAGCGTGAGGTAGTCCAGGCCCACGTCGAGCAGGAAGCGCAGGCGGGTGTTGATCTCCTTGACCAGCCGCTCCGCGATGGCGGCCTCGCGCTCGGTCAGCTCGAGGCCGGTGAGGAAGGAGGCCGCCTCGCCGATCGACAGGGCGGAGAGGTCCGCGATGGTGCGGCCGGAGACGGTGACGGCGAGGCTGGACGGCTTGAGCCGTGCGCCGCCGCAGGCCGGGCAGGCGACCTCGCGCATGTAGCCGCCCCAACGGTCACGCGCAGCGTCGGTCTCGGCCTCGTCGTAGCGGCGGCGGATGAAGGGGATGACGCCCTCGTACTTCTGGGAGAAGGAGCGCACGCGGCCGAATCGGTTGCGGTAGCTGACCACTACGTTGCCCTTGACGCCGTGCAGCAGCACCTTCTTCGCCGCGGCGGTGAGGTCGCGCCAGGGCGCGTCGAACGAGAAGCCGTGCTCCTCCGCCAGCGACAGCAGCACGTGCTCGTAGTGGGCCTTGATGGTGGGCGCGGTCCAGGGCGCGATGGCGCCGTCGGCGAGGGAGAGGTCGTCGTTGGGGATGAGCAGCTCGGGGTCCGGGTCCAGCAGCGTGCCCAGCCCTGAGCACTCGGGGCAGGCGCCCCACGGGCCGTTGAAGGAGAACTGCCGGGGCTCGAGCTCGTCGATGTTGACGTCGTGCTCGTTCGGGCAGCCCATCTTCTCGGAGAAGCGGCGCTCCCGCTCCGGATCGTCGGCGGGGAGGTCGACGAAGTCGATCGTCACCACTCCGCCCGCCAGCCCGAGCGCGGTCTCGACGGACTCGGTGATCCTCTGCTTCGCGTTCGGCCGCACCACGGCCCGGTCCACCACCACCTCGACGTCGTGCTTGCGGTTCTTGTCGATCGTCGGGAGCTCGGTGAGCGGATGCGTGTCGCCGTCGATGCGGACGCGGCTGTAGCCGTCGCCGATCAGCTGCCGGAACAGCTCGGCGTGCTCGCCCTTCCGGCCGCGCACGAGCGGCGCGAGGATCTGGAAGCGGGTGCCCTCCTCCAGCGACATCAGCCTGTCCACGATCTGCTGCGGCGTCTGGCGGCCGATCACCGCGCCGCACACCTCGCAGTGCGGCACGCCGATGCGGGCGAACAGGAGGCGGAGGTAGTCGTAGACCTCGGTGATGGTGCCGACGGTGGAGCGGGGGTTCCGGCTGGTGGACTTCTGGTCGATCGACACCGCCGGCGAGAGGCCCTCGATGAAGTCGACGTCCGGCTTGTCCATCTGCCCGAGGAACATGCGGGCGTAGGCGGACAGCGACTCGACGTAGCGGCGCTGCCCCTCCGCGAAGATGGTGTCGAACGCCAGCGACGACTTGCCCGACCCGCTCAACCCGGTGAACACGATGAGCGAGTCCCGGGGCAGCTCCAGCGACACGTTCTTCAGGTTGTGGACGCGGGCACCCCGCACGACGAGCCGATCATTCACGCCCGCCATGGTACGGCTTTGCTAGGTTGGCCCCATGCCCACGAGCCGCGCACCCTTCGTCGACGTGGTCGCGGCCGTCCGCGAACACACGTCGCAGCTGCTGGGCAGGACCATCGGCTTCTCGGACGAGGACTGGGCCGCGCCCACCGCGCTGCCCGGCTGGACGCGCAGCCACGTGGCGGCGCACCTCGTCGACGGCGCCCGCCGGCTGGTGCGCGTCATCGACGGGCTGCACTCGGGTCAGCCGCGCACCATGTACGACTCGGACGCGGAGGAGCGGCGCACCATCGAGATGGGCGCGTTGGCCGGCGGGCTGGACCTGCAGATCCAGCTCGACACCACCGCCAGCGAGCTGCAGGAGCTGTTCGCGTCGCTGGAGGGCGACAAGTCCCCGGTGCTGCTCAGGCCGGGCTACGGCATCCAGGCGTGGCAGATCCCGCTGTCGCGGCTGGGCGAGGTGGTCCTGCACGAGATGGACCTCGACGGCCGCTCCGCGACCATGAACCTGGACCCCGAGACCGCCGTGTCGCTGTTGGCCTTCCAGGTGGAGCGGCTCGCGGGCCGCGACGAACGCCCGTCGGTCCGGTTGGTGGCGGACGAGGGCTACGACGCCACGCTCGACGGGCCCGGGGACCGCACCGAGGTCCGCGGCCCCGCCACGGACCTGATCGCCTGGCTCGCGCGCGGCGTCGACTCCCCCCGGCTGATCCGCTCCTTCTCCTGACCCGAGGGCGACGGCTCCGGCGCGCCCGGAACTGTCGGTGGGCGCTATTACCCTGGCCTGCATGCGTCCCATCGAAGAACTCCAGCGCCAGGTGGCACCCCTCCAGGTGATCTCCGAGTACCGGCCCTCCGGCGATCAGCCGCGCGCCATCGCTGAGCTCGAACGGCGCATCGGCGCCGGCGAGAAGGACGTGGTGCTGCTGGGCGCCACCGGTACGGGCAAGACGGCCACCGTCGCCTGGCTGGCGGAGCGCCTGCAGCGGCCCATGCTGGTGATGCAGCCCAACAAGACGCTGGCCGCGCAGTTCGCCAACGAGCTGCGGGAGCTGATGCCCAACAACGCCATCGAGTACTTCGTGTCCTACTACGACTACTACCAGCCGGAGGCGTACCTCCCCCAGACCGACACCTACATCGAGAAGGACTCCTCCCTGAACGAGGAGGTGGAGCGGATGCGGCACGCGGCCACCAGCTCGCTGCTGACCCGGCGCGACGTGATCGTGGTGGCCACGGTGTCGGCGATCTACGGCCTCGGCACGCCGCAGGAGTACCTGGAGCAGCGGGTCACGCTCCGGGTGGGCGACGAGATGGACCGCGACGAGCTGCTGCGCCACCTCGTCGACATCCAGTACGCCCGTAACGACATCGGGGCCGGCCGCGGCACCTTCCGGGTCAAGGGGGACACGCTGGAGGTGTTCCCGATGTACGAGGAGAACGCCGTGCGCGTGGAGTTCTTCGGAGACGAGATCGAGCGGATCGCCACGATGCATCCGCTCACGGGCAACCTGATCCGCGAGGAGCAGGAGACCTACATCTTCCCGGCCACGCACTACTCGGCGGGGGCGGACCGGATGGAGCGCGCCATCGTCGGCATCGAGGCGGAGCTGGCCGAGCGGCTGGCTGAGTTCGAGTCGCAGGGCAAGCTGCTGGAGGCGCAGCGGCTCCGCATGCGCACCGCCTACGACATCGAGATGATGCGCCAGATCGGCACGTGCTCGGGCATCGAGAACTACTCCCGCCACATCGACGGCCGCACCCCAGGCTCCGCGCCCAGCTGCCTCGTCGACTACTTCCCGGAGGACTTCGTGCTCGTCGTGGACGAGTCGCACGTCACCATCCCCCAGATCGGCGGCATGTACGAGGGGGACGCGTCCCGCAAGCGGACCCTCGTCGAGCACGGCTTCCGGCTGCCCAGCGCCATCGACAACCGGCCGCTGAAGTTCGACGAGTTCGTGGAGCGGATCGGGCAGACCGTGTACCTCTCGGCCACCCCCGGCCCCTACGAGATGGAGCGCTCGGACGGCTTCGTCGAGCAGATCATCCGCCCCACCGGCCTGGTGGATCCGGAGGTGATCCTCAAGCCCACCAAGGGGCAGATCGACGACCTCATGGCGGAGGTGCAGCTCCGGGTGGAGCGCAACGAGCGCGTGCTGGTCACCACGCTGACCAAGAAGATGGCCGAGGACCTCACGGACTACCTCATGGATCACGGGATCCGCACCCGTTACCTCCACTCGGACATCGACACTATCCGGCGCATCGAGCTCCTGCGCGAGCTGAGGCTGGGCGAGTACGACGTGCTGGTGGGCATCAACCTGCTGCGCGAGGGCCTCGATCTGCCGGAGGTGTCGCTGGTGGCCATCCTCGACGCGGACAAGGAGGGCTTCCTCCGTTCGGGGCGCTCGCTCATCCAGACCATCGGCCGCGCCGCGCGCAACGTGGCCGGCCAGGTCCACATGTACGCCGACAAGATCACGCCCTCGATGGAGGCGGCGATCGACGAGACCAACCGGCGCCGGACCATCCAGGTGGCCTACAACCAGGAGCGCGGCATCGATCCCCAGCCCCTGCGGAAGCGGATCGCGGACGTCTCCGAGATGCTGGCGCGGGAGGACGCGGACACCGACCAGCTGCTGGAGGCCGCGAAGCCGTCGGGTCGCAGGGGGCTCGACGCCTCCACGTTGGCGCGCGACGACCTGGCCAAGCTGATCGAGGAGCTCACCTCCGCGATGCACCAGGCGGCCTCCGAGCTGCAGTTCGAGGTGGCGGCGCGGCACCGCGACGAGATCGCCGACCTGAAGAAGGAGCTGCGCGGCATGATCGAGGCCACGAAGTAGTCCCGACCGGCGCCGCCGGCCGACGCGGTCGACGGCGGGAACGCGCCGGGCGGGGGCAGAGGACGGGCTTCTAGACTGAAGCCGCCACACCCGACAGAGAGGCCATCATGACAGTGCGTTTCGGCATCCTCGGCGCCGCGGGGATCACCCCCTCGGCCCTCATCGCCCCCGCCCACGCATCGGCGGACGTGCGGCTGACCGCCGTCGCCGCCCGGGACCGGGCGCGCGCCGAGGCCTTCGCCGCGGAACACGGCATCGAGCAGGTCCTGGGCTCCTACGACGAGCTCCTGGCCTCGCCTGACGTGGACGCCGTCTACATCCCGCTGCCCAACTCCGCGCACGCCGAGTGGACGGTCCGGGCGGCCCGCGCCGGCAAGCACGTGCTGGTGGAGAAGCCCTACGCCTCGAACGCCGACGAGGCCCGCCGGGTGGTCGACGCCGTCGCGGGCCTGCCCGTGGTTGTGATGGAGGCCTTCCACTACCGGCACCACCCGCTCGTGCGTCGCGCCGAGGAGCTGCTGGCCGCGGGCGTCATCGGAGACGTGACCTCGGCCAGCGCCGTGTTCGACGTCACGCTGCCGGACCGGAGCAACATCCGCTACAACTGGGCCCTGGCCGGCGGCTCCACCATGGATCTCGGGTGCTACTCCATCCACCTGCTGCGGACCCTCCTGAAGGCCGAGCCCACCGTCGTGTCGGCCGAGGCCCGACGGGTCGACGGGGGTCAGATCGACGAGGCGCTGACCGCCCGGCTCGAGTTCCCGGGAGGGATCACCGCGACGGCTTCCAGTTCGCTGCTGGAGGACACGGAGCGGCAGAGCGCCCTGGTCGAGGGCACCCGGGGCAGCCTGGCGATCGAGGGCTTCGTCAAGCCGCACGGCGGCAACTCGCTGACGCTCACCGTCGACGGTGTGACCACCACCGAGGAGGTCGCGGCCGACGTGACCAGCTACGGGGCGCAGCTCGCGGCGTTCGTCGCCGCGGTGGAGCAGGGCGGCCCGGTGCTGGTCGACGCCGCCGACTCGGTGGCCACCATGGACGTCATCGACGCCTGCTACCGGGCCGCCGGTCTCGAGCCACGGCGGGCGGTGCCCTGGTCCACGGACTGACACCGTGTTGCGGAGGTGCGCATCCGCCACTTAGGGTTACCTCAGAACACAATTTCGCAATGTTCTCAGGAGCTTATTCATATGTTGCGCACAACCCTCGCCGTCGCACTCGCCGGAGGCCTGTTGGCCCTCGGCGCGTGCGCCCCGCAGGACCCGGCGGCCGCGCCTGGCCCGGGCTCGGCCTCCGGCTCCGCCGAGCCGGCCAGCCTCACCCTCTACTCCGGCCGCAGCGAGGAGCTCGTCTCCCCGCTGCTCGAGCAGATCGAGTCCGCCACCGGCGTGCAGGTCGAGGTCCGCTACGCGGGCACCGCCGAGCTGGCCGGCCAGCTGCTGGAGGAGGGCGACCGCTCCCCCGCGTCGCTGTTCTTCTCCCAGGACGCGGGAGCGCTGGGCGAGCTGGGCAAGGCCGGACTGCTGGCGCCCATGCCCGAGGACATCCTCGAGACGGTTGAGCCCGCCTACCGCGACCCCAACGGACTGTGGGTCGCGACGTCGGGCCGCATCCGGGTGCTCGCCGTGAACCCCGAGGTGTCGCCGGCCGCGATCGACTACCGGAGCATCGACGAGATCCTCGACCCGGCCAACCGCGGACAGATCGGCATCGCCCCGACGAACGCCAGCTTCCAGACCTTCGTCACCGCGCTGCGCGTGGCCAAGGGCGAGCAGGAGGCGGAGGAGTGGCTCACGTCCCTGCAGGAACTGGAGCCCAAGACCTACGAGAAGAACACGGCCGTCCTCGAGGCGGTGGACTCGGGTGAGATCGGCATCGGGCTGATCAACCACTACTACTGGCATCAGCTCGCGGCCGAGAAGGGCGACGACGTCACCGCCGAACTGGTCTACCTCGACCCGGCAGACCCGGGCGCGCTGCTCAACGTCGCGGGCGTGGGGATCCTCGCCTCCGCCGAGGACCAGGAGGCCGCCGCCAAGGTCGCGGCGTTCCTGGTGAGCGAGGACGCCCAGCGCTACTTCGCCGAGGAGACCGCGGAGTACCCCGTCGTCGCCGGGATCACCAGCCCCTTCGACCTTGCGCCGATCGACTCGTCGAGCCAGGCAGGGGTGGACCTCAACGACCTGGACTCCCTCGCAGCCACGCAGGACCTCCTCAGGAAGGTCGGACTGATCTGAGTACCGTCGCCGCGGCCATCAAGCGTCCGCACCTGCCGCGCCTCGCGCTGTGGGTGTGGACGCTGCTGGTCGTCCTGGTGACCCTCATCCCCGGCTTCTACCTGGTGCTGCGCGCCGGCGACGCCGGCCGGGCGGAGCTGGTGCGGATCCTCGCCGAGAGCAGGGTCGGCGAGCTGCTCGCCAACTCGCTGGCGCTCGTCGCGGCCGTCACGGCCCTGGCCTGCGTCGTGGGGGTCGGCCTTGCGTTCCTGGTGGAGCGCACGGACCTCAGCGGCCGACGTTTCTGGCGGGCGGCCCTCGCCCTCCCGCTGGCGGTGCCGAGCTACGTGGCCGCCTACGCGTGGGTCTCCACCGTGCGCGCCGAGGGCTTCTGGTGGGCCGTGCTGATCCTCGGCCTCGGCACCTACCCCTACGTGTTCCTGTCCGTCTCAGCTGCGCTGCGGCGGGCCAACCAGAACGCCGAGGACGTCGGGCGGACCCTCGGCCTCACCGGCTGGCAGGTGTTCCGCCGGGTCACGTTCCCGCACCTGCGTCCGTCCATGGCGGCCGGCGCGCTCCTGGTGGCCACCTACGCGCTCTCCGACTTCGGCGCGGTCTCGCTGCTGCGCTACGACTCGTTCACGCGCGCGATCTTCATGAGCTACCGGGCCTCCTTCGACCGCACGACGGCGGCGGTGCTGGCCCTGGTGCTCATGGCCTGCACGCTGGCCATCACCTGGGCCGAGATCAGGATGCGCGGGCGCGCCGGAAGGTCCGACGCCACCGTTCACCGGCACCAGCAGCGGGTCCACCTGCGCGGGTGGTACGCCCCCGCCACCCTGACCGCGGGCCTCGTGCTGGTCCTGAGCCTCGGCTACCCCCTCGCAGTGGTCGCCGGCTGGTCGTTCGTCGGGCGCAGCGCCGGGATCGACTGGCCGGACCTCGCCTCCGCGGCCTGGTCCACCCTGTGGATCTGCACGGTCGCCGCCGCCGTCATCGTCCTCGTCTGCCTGCCGGTGGGGTGGCTGACGGGGCGCTCCCGCTCCCGCGCCGCCGCCTGGACCCAGCACAGCCTGTACGTCGCGCACGCGCTGCCGGGGCTGGTGGTGGCCCTGGCGCTGGTGTTCTTCTCCGTCCGGTTCCTCGAGCCCTGGTACCAGCGGGTGCCGGTCCTCGTGCTGGCCTACCTGGTGCTCTTCGCGCCGCTGGCGGTGGGCTCCATCCGCAGCGCCGTGATGCAGAGCTCCCCCGCCCTGGAGGACGTCTCCGGGACCCTCGGCCTCGCCCCCGTCGCGACGTTCGTCCGGGTGACGCTGCCGCTGGCCGCGCCCGGGGTGCTGTCCGGCTTCGTGCTGGTGCTCCTGACCGCCATGAAGGAGCTCCCCGCGACCTTGCTGCTCAAGCCGACGGGCGTGGATACCCTCGCCACCCGGCTGTGGATGCACACCGACAACCTTTCCTACGCCGCCGCCGCGCCCTACGGCGTGGCGCTGGTTCTCACGGCGGTCCTCGCCACCCTGGCCCTCACGCTCACCGAGCGCGGAAGGAGAACCACATGAGCCTCGTCGTGCACGGCGTCGGCCATTCGTTCGACAGCACCGAGGTGCTGCGCGACGTCCACCTCACGGTGGCCAGGGGCCACCTGGCCGCGATCCTCGGGCGGTCGGGCTGCGGGAAGACCACGCTGCTGCGGATCATCGCCGGCCTCACGCGGCCGGACTCCGGCACCGTGCGGCTGGGCGGGCGCGACCTGACGGGGGTCCCCGCCCAGCGCCGACGCATCGCGCTCGTCCCACAGGAGGGCGCCCTGTTCCCGCACCTCACCGTGGCGGAGAACATCGGCTTCGGCGTCCGCGGCCGCACCAAGCGCCGCCGCACCGCCGACATGCTCGACCTCGTCGGCCTGCAGCCGCTCGCCGACCGGATGCCCCACGAGATCTCCGGCGGGCAGGCGCAGCGCGTGGCCCTGGCCCGCGCGCTCGCCGTCGAGCCCGACCTGGTGCTGCTGGACGAGCCGTTCTCGGCGCTCGACGCCGCCACCCGCACCTCCATGCGCGCGGACGTGCGCCGCGTGCTCCACGAGGCCGGCACCTCGGCTGTGCTGGTCACGCACGACCGCGAGGAGGCGCTGTCGCTGGCCGACCACCTGATCCTCATGGCCGACGGCCGCGTCATCCAGGAGGGCACCCCGAGCGCCGTCTACGACCACCCGGTCAGCCCCGCCGCCGCCCTGCTGGCCGGCGACGCGTTCCTCCTGGACGCCGAGGCCGACGGCATGTCGGCGGTCACCCCGATCGGCCCGATCCCGCTGACCACCCCGGCGCACGGCCTCGGGCGCGTCGTGGTGCGCCCCGAGCAGATCACCCTCGACCCGCTCGGCCCGGTGTCTGCCCGCGTGGCGGACGTCACGTTCTACGGCCACGACGCCGACGTGGCGCTCTGCGACCTGCCGGGCGGCATCGAGATGGTCGCCCGGGTGCAGCGCGCGGCGTGCGTGCCTGGAGACCGAGTGAGGATCGCGGTGTCGCAGGCGGCGCTGTTCGCCGCCGCCTGAGCCAGTCCGCCCCACCCCGGCTGCTCGCCAGGAGTGCGCCAGATCGCCTAGGATGAGGCCAACCCACGGGAGAACCGGCCTCGGCCGGTGCCGAAGGAGCAACCGCCCCGGAATCTCTCAGGCCCCAGGACCGTGGGTATCGCAGGACACTCTGGAAAGAGGCCCACCAGGGCCCGCCGACGGATGGCAAGATCTCAGGCACACGGGACAGAGGGGGCGCCAGGGTGGGATCGGCCCACCCGAGAGCGCCGGGTTCCCGGCGGAAGGGGCGCCAGATGACCGCACCGAGGGCCACCGTCCTCCATGGCCTGCACACCGAGCTGGGTGGCCGCATGGTCGACTTCGCCGGCTGGGAGCTCCCGGTCCAGTTCGCGGGCGTGATGCCCGAGCACCTGCACACCAGGGCCCACGCCTCCCTCTTCGACGTGTCCCACATGGGCCAGGTCCTCGTCCGCCCCTCGTCCGGCGACATGGCCGACGCGGCCGCCTCGCTGGAGACCCTGCTGCCGGCCAGCATCGTGGGCCTTGCCCCGCACCGCCAGCGCTACGCGCTGTTCACCGACGACGACGGCGGGATCCTCGACGACCTGATGGTCTCCCACCACGGAGACCGGTTCCTGCTCGTGGTCAACGCCGCCCGCACCGCCCACGACCTGTCGTGGCTGGCGCGGCTCGACGGCGTGACGATCGAGCACGTGACTGACCGCGCGCTGTTGGCGCTGCAGGGGCCCGAGGCGGAGCGCGCGCTGGCCGGCCTCATCCCCGCCGTCGTCGACACCTCGTTCATGGACTCCCTTCCCATGGAGTGGGAGGGCCGCGAGGTGTGGGTGTCGCGGTCCGGCTACACCGGCGAGGACGGCTTCGAGATCTCCGTGCCCGCCGCCGACGCCGAGCGCTTCGCCAGGGCCCTGCTCGCCGTCGACGGGGTGCTTCCAGCCGGCCTGGGCGCCCGCGACTCCCTGCGTCTCGAGGCCGGGATGCCGCTCTACGGGCACGACCTCACCCCGGACATCACACCTGCGGAGGCCGGCCTCGGCTGGGCCGTGCCGAAGGTGCGCCGCGCGGGCGGTGCCCGCGAGGGCGGCTTCCCCGGCGCGGAGCGGGTGCTGGCCGAGCTGAGCGCGGGCCCTTCCCGGGTGCGCCGCGGCCTCCGCCCCGAGGGCCGCGCGCCCATCCGCGAGGGCGTCGCGCTCTACGCCGACGACACCTCCTCCGAGCAGATCGGCACTGTCACGTCCGGCGGCTTCGGCCCGAGCGTCGGGCACCCGATCGCGATGGGGATGCTGCCCGCCGGCGCCGGCCCCACCGTCCACGCCGAGCTGCGCGGAAAGCGCGTGCCCGTCACCCTCGTCGACCTCCCTTTCATCACCCCGTCCTACAAGCGCTGAGGAGCAGAGCCATGATCCACTACACCGAGACCCACGAGTGGCTGGACGCCGACGGCGCCGAGGTCGCCATCGGCATCACCGACTTCGCCGCCGAGGAACTGGGCGAGATCGTCTTCATCGAACTGCCAGAGGTGGGCGCCGAGGTGGCCGCCGGCACCGAGCTGGTGGTGATCGAGTCCGTCAAGGCGGCCTCCGAGATCATGGCCCCGGTCAGCGGCACGGTGACCGCGGTCAACGAGGAGCTCGTGGACAACCCGGGAGCCGTGAACGAGGACGCCCAGGGCACGTGGTTCGTGCGGATGACCGTCAACGACCCGGCAGACCTCGAGGGCTTCCTCGACGAGGACGCCTACCGCGCGCGGACCGGCGCATGACGGGCCGCTGGGAGCGGGTCGGGTACGACCCGGACGACTTCGCCAACCGGCGCCACATCGGCCCGAGCCCGGCCGAGATGGACCGGATGCTCGCCGCTGTGGGCGTCGGCTCGCTCGAGGAGCTCATCGACCAGACCGTGCCGTCGGGCCTGCGGCAGGCCGATCCGCTGCCGTGGGAGCCGCTGACCGAGTACCGGCTGCTCCAGCGCCTGCGGGAGGTGGGTTCCCGCAACCGGGTGCTGACCTCGCTGATCGGGCAGGGGTACTACGGCACCGTCACGCCCCCTGCCATCCAGCGCAACGTTCTGGAGAACCCCGCCTGGTACACCGCCTACACCCCGTACCAGCCGGAGATCGCGCAGGGCAGGCTCGAGGCGTTGCTCAACTTCCAGACCATGGTCGAGGACCTGACCGGGCTGCCGATCGCCAACGCGAGCCTGCTGGACGAGGCCACCGCGGCGGCCGAGGCCATGGGCATGGCCAAGCGCGCCGCCAAGTCCAAGGGCCACCGGTTCTTCGCCGCCGACGACCTGCACCCGCAGGTCCTCTCCGTGCTCGCCACCCGCGCCGAGCCGCTCGGGCTGGAGCTCGTCGTCGGGCCGGTGGACACCTTCGAGGCGGGCGAGGGCCTCTGCGGAGCGATCTTCGCGCACCCCGGCACGCACGGCCACGTGCGCGACCTCACCGCCGAGTGCGCCGCAGTCCGCGCCGCCGGCGGCGTGTCCATCGTCGCCACCGACCTGCTGGCCCTGTGCCTGATCACCGAACCCGGCGCCATGGGCGCCGACATCGCCGTCGGATCCGCGCAGCGCTTCGGGGTGCCGATGGGCTTCGGCGGCCCGCACGCCGCGTTCATGTCCTGCCGGGACGAGCTCAAGCGCACCATGCCGGGCCGGCTGGTGGGCGTCTCGGTGGACGCCCGCGGCAACCGGGCCTACCGTCTGGCGCTGCAGACCCGCGAGCAGCACATCCGGCGCGAGAAGGCCACCTCGAACGTGTGCACCGCGCAGGCGCTGCTGGCCGTGATGGCGTCGTTCTACGCCGTGTTCCACGGGCCGGTCGGGCTGCGAGCCATCGCTGAGCGCACGCACCTCATGGCCGCGACGCTGGCCGCCACGCTCCGCGCGGGCGGCGCCGAGGTGGAGCCGGAGCACTTCTTCGACACCGTCACGGTGCGCGTCGGTGTCGGGCAGGCCGGGATCCTCGCGGCCGCCGAGCAGCGGGGCGTCAACCTGCGCCGCGTCGGGCGGGACCGGGTGGGCATCTCGGTCGACGAGACCACGGACCTGGACGTGCTGTGGAGGGTGCTCGACGCCTTCGGGATCGACGTGCGTCCACAGCTCACCGCCACCCCCGCGCTCCCGGACGCGCTGCTGCGCTCCAGCGCCTACCTCACCCACCCGGTGTTCCACATGAACCGCGCCGAGTCGGAGATGATGCGCTACATGCGGCGCCTCAGCGACCGCGACCTCGCTCTCGACCGGGCGATGATCCCGCTGGGGTCCTGCACCATGAAGCTCAACGCCGCCGCCGAGATGACGGCCCTCACCTGGCCCGAGTTCGGCGCGCTGCACCCGTACGCGCCCGCCCACCAGGCGGCCGGCTACCAGGAACTGGTGGCCGACCTGGAGAGCCGGCTGTGCACGATCACCGGCTACGACGCGTTCTCCATGCAGCCCAACTCCGGCGCCCAGGGCGAGTACGCGGGTCTGCTCACCATCGCCGCCTACCACCGCTCGCGGGGGGACGCGCGCGACGTGTGCCTCATCCCCACCTCGGCCCACGGCACCAACCCGGCCTCGGCCCAGATGGCCGGGATGCGCGTGGTGCCGGTCAAGGCCGCCGACGACGGCGAGATCGACCTGGCCGACTTCGCCGCCAAGGCGGCCGAGGCGGGCGACGCGCTCGCGGCCGTGATGATCACCTACCCGTCGACCCACGGCGTGTTCGAGGAGACGGTCCGCGAGGTGTGCGACATCACGCACCGGCACGGCGGGCAGGTCTACATCGACGGCGCCAACATGAACGCCATGGTGGGGCTCGTCCGCCCGGGCGACATCGGCGGAGACGTCAGCCACCTGAATCTCCACAAGACCTTCGCCATCCCCCACGGCGGCGGCGGCCCGGGCATGGGCCCCATCGGCGTGAAGGAGCACCTCGCTCCGTTCCTGCCTGGCGACCCGCGCACCGGCGAGCCGGGGGCCGTCTCGGCGGCGCCCCTCGGCTCGGCCTCCATCCTGCTGATCTCCTGGGCCTACGTCCTGCTGATGGGGGGCGCGGGGCTGACGCAGGCCACCCGCGTGGCGATCCTCAGCGCCAACTACCTGGCCGCCCGGCTGGGCGACGCCTACCCGATCCTCTACCGCGGCCGCAACGGCCGGGTGGCGCACGAGTGCATCGTCGACCCGAGGGCCTGGTCGGCGCACGGGGTGACGGTCGACGACATCGCCAAGCGCCTCGTCGACCACGGGTTCCACGCCCCGACGATGTCGTTCCCGGTGCCCGGCACGCTGATGATCGAGCCCACGGAGTCGGAGACCCTGGCCGAGCTCGACCGGTTCGTGACCGCGATGCTGGACATCGCGCGCGAGGCCGGAGAGGTGGTGGCCGGCGGGATCGATGCCGCCGACTCGCCGCTGCGGCGCGCCCCGCACACCGTCGAGGACCTGGTGGCGGAGTGGGACCGGCCCTACTCCCGCGAGCAGGGCTGCTTCCCCGCCGGCTCGTTCCGGGTGGACAAGTACTGGCCCCCCGTCGGCCGCGTGGACAACGCCTACGGCGACCGGAACCTGGTCTGCGCCTGCCCGCCCTGGGAGGGGACCGACGCCTGACGCCGTCCGGCCGGGAGTTCTTCCCGGCCGGATCGGGAATCGCTCCGATGACTCGCGGCCCGTCCCACGGCACCGTTGGTCGGGACGGCACACGGCCGTCCTCAAGACCGAGGAGTCATCATGACCGCTTCCACATCAGCCCCTCCGGCACGTCATTGGCGGGTCGCGGGCGGCGCCATCGTGGTCCACATCGTCGTCTTCGCCCTCAGCCTGGCGGTGACCGGCGAGCCCACCGTGCACCCCGGCCAGGCGGGCATCGAGCATTCGTTCAACGACGGGGACCTGTCGACCGTCCTCTCCGGCCTCTACCTGGTGCTCATGGCCGAGCTCCTGCTCGTGCCGGTCCTCGTGCTCCTGGGGACCTCGCTGGGCCGCGGCACCCCGGCCGGGCGCCTGGCGGCGGTGACCGGAGCCGTCGCGGGTTCAGCCCACGTCCTCATGGTCATCGGGGTCGGCCTCCCGGCGGGTGCGGCCGCCGCGTGGGCACTGGATCGCGGGCTCGACCTGCCGACGGTGCTGGCGCTGAACAACGTCCGCAACTTCGTCTACCTGGCCGTCCTGCCGGTGATGGGTCTCACCACCCTCGGTCTCGGCCTTGCCGCACTGGGGGACCGGGTGCTCACCCGATGGGTGGGATGGGGCGGGGTCGCCGTGGGCACGCTCCTGCTCGTCGCGCTCCCGCTCGCCGCCGTCGGGGTGTCCTACGGCATGCCCCTGTGGCTGCTGTGGTGGGCCGGCACCGGTCTCGCCCTGATCCGGCACGGGTACCGTCGCCCGGACGGGAGAAAGTCGGCCGTCGCAGCAGGCACACCGGAGATGATGCAGGCTTGAGCGGGGGTGAGGGATGAGGGCGTCCGCGGCATTGACGGTGGCACTCCCGGCGACGCTGGGCGTGCTGGGCGCGGTCTCCGCCGTCGCGATGGCACGGCTGACCAGCCCAGCGGAGGTCCCGATCGACGAGCTCGCGATCGCCCTCGCGGTCACCACCTACGCGGCCGTCGGGGTGCTCATCGAGGTCGCGCGGCCCGGCCACCCGGTCGGACGCCTGATGGTGGCGGGGGCGGCCCTCTGGGGAATCGGCGAGGGCGCTCTCGCCCTCGGCCTGGCTCGGACCCCCACCGGGGGTGGCTCCGGGATGGCCGCCGTCGAGTCGGTCGCCGGCACCGCGGCCCGGGCCGCGGGCTGGCTCGTGCTGGTGCTGGCGGTTCCGCTGGTGTTTCCCGACGGCCGCCTCCCCTGGCCCGGGCGGCGAGGGGACGAGGGCATCGCACCCACCGACACCCTAAACCCCATGTGGCCCGCGGGCCTCGCCGTCGCCGGCATCCTGACCTTCGTGGCAGGGGTCCTTCTGGCCCCGACTCCGCTGGAGAGCCGGCTGGACTCCCTGCGCAGCCCGACGGGGCTCCCGGCCAGCTGGAAGCCGGTCGCGGACCTCCTGGCGCTGGGTGGCCTGGCGCTGTGCGGTGCCGCGATGACCGTCGCCGTCGTCGGCCTGCTGCGACGGTGGCGGGAAGGCGACGAGCTGTCGCGTCAACGGCTGACGTGGATGGCCCTTGCCTTCGTCGTCCCCTTGGCGTTCCTTCCGGTGCTGCCCTCCGGCCTCGCCCGGCCGTGGATGTTCGCGGCCACCTCGATCCCGGTGCCGGTGGCGATCGGGGTGGCGATTCTGCAGCGCCGGCTCTACAACCTTCAGGCGGGTCTGGCCAAGGCACTCACCTTCGCGCTGCTGTCAGCGGCGATCGCCGTCGTCTACGTGGTCACGGTCGGCGCCGTCGGATGGGCCTTCAACGAGCCGGGGGCGCAGTGGCTTCCGTGGGTGGCCGCCGGCGTGGTAGCCGTGTCGGTGGCCCCCATGCGGGACGCGCTCCAGGCGGCCGCCGTCCGGGTCACCTACGGGCGATGGACCCGCCCCGGTGCCGCGCTGTCCAGCAGCGCACGACGGCTGGTGGACGCCGCCGACATGCCGGCGATGATGGGAGAGCTGGTTGCCGAGGTCGCGGCCGGGCTCGACCTGGACCACGTGAGGATCGCCGACGGGGAGGGCAGGACGATCGCCGTGCATGGCGGGTCACCGGAGTCAGGGGCCGAGGCGATCAGTCTGACGAGCTTCGGGATCCGCGTGGGCGAGCTGTGGTGGGCCGGGCGCACCCTCGGATCCCGTGAGCGCACGCTGCTGACGGACCTCGGTGTGGAGATCGCTCCGGCCGTCCACGCGGCCGGGCTCCTGACCCGCCTGCGCAGGGCGCAGCACCAGCTAGTCCTCGGGAGGGAGGACGAGCGACGCCGGCTGCGCCGCGACATCCACGACGGTCTCGGACCCGAGCTCGCTGCCCTGTCGCTCAAGGTCGACACCATCCGGAACCTGGCGGCGAGGGGCGAGGGCGACCTCGACGGGGATCTCCTCCGCCTCCGTTCGGCTATCCACGACACGGTCGTCAACGTCCGCAGAATTGTCGATGGGCTCCGCCCGCCTGCCCTGGACGATCTGGGGCTCGTGGCCGCGCTCGAACACCTGCTGTCCCAGGCGTCGGCGGCCGGTCTCACCTGGGAGGTGGACGCTCCCCCACTCCCCCCTCTGCCCGCCGCGGTGGAGGTGGCCACGTTCAGGGTGGCCCAGGAGGCGGTCACCAACGCGCTCCGTCACGCCCAGGCCGGGCACCTCGCCCTGGCCCTCCACATCGCGGACGCGACGCTGGTGCTGACCGTCAGCGACGACGGCGTGGGCGCGGCCGCCGCGGGCACCGGGGGCCTGGGGCTGATCAGCATGAGCGAGCGCGCGGACGAGCTCGGGGGCACGCTCGCCGTGTACTCCAGCCCGGGCGCCGGCACCACCGTCACACTCCGGCTCCCCCTGCACCCGGAGAACCGAGCCGAGGAGCACCCATGATCACCGTCCTCATCGTCGACGATCACCCCCTGTTCCGGGCCGGGCTCCGGAGTCTGCTCGCCACCGTCGACGGCGTCCTGGTCCTCGACGACGTCGGCGACGGCGAGCAGGCCCTCCAACGGGCGGTCGAGTTGAAGCCGGACGTGGTGCTCATGGACCTGAACCTCCCGGGCATTCCCGGGCTCGAGGCGACCAGGCGCCTGGGGTCCGCCTGCCCGTCGGCGGCGGTGCTGGTGCTCACCATGGTCGACGACGATGACAGCGTCATGGCGGCCCTCCGAGTAGGGGCACGCGGCTACGTCCTCAAGGGCGCCGCGCAGGAGGAGGTGCTGAGCGCCATCCACACCGTCGCCCAGGGTGGCGCGGTCTTCGGCGCCGGCGTCGCGGAACGGGTGCTGGCCGGCCGGAGCCGGCGGCCGGGCGGCGCCCCGGACCTCACGCAACGGGAGGCCGAGGTGCTGGCCTCCCTCGCGCAGGGGCGGTCGAACGCGGAGATCGCGCGGGACCTGGGCATCAGCCTGAAGACCGTGCAGAACCACGTCTCCCACGTGCTGGCCAAGCTTCAAGCCAGGGACCGGACGCAGGCCGCGCTGCGGATGCGCGGCCTCTGACCCTCTGCTTCGGTCAAGGACCCGTGGGCACCGGGCCGGAGCCACCCAGCCGCTGGAGGACGGGCCAGAGCTCCTCGACCTGGCGCACGGTGCTGGCCTGGTCGCCGGAGTTGTCGATGACCCAGTCAGCCGCGGCGATCCGGTCCTCCCTGTTCGCCTGGATGCGCACGCGCGTCCGGGCCTGGTCCGCGGTCATGCCGTTGCGCTGCATGAGGCGTCGGACCTGGATCTCCGTGGGCGCGTCCACCGCGATGACGTGGTCGAAGGCCTGGTGGAGGCCGGTCTCGACCAGCAATGGGATCACCTCGATCACCACGCTCCCCGGGGGTGCCGCCGCGAACAGCTGCTGCGAACGCTCCCTCACGAGCGGATGGACGATGGCGTTGAGGTCCGCCCTGGCGTCGTCGTCGACGAAGACGAGGTCCCCCAGCCGCGCCCGGTCGAGCGTGCCGTCCTCGCGCAGCATGCCCACGCCGAACCGTTGGACGATCCGCTCAAGCCCGGGTGAGTGGGGTGCCACCACCTCCCTGGCCAGCAGGTCCGCGTCGACGATGAGCGCCCCGAGGCGGGCGAACTCGTCGGCGACCATGGACTTGCCGGAGGCGATGCCCCCGGTCAGTGCGATGCGGGTCATGGCGGTCATGGTACGCCGAAGGGGCGCCGATCCTCATCGGATCGACGCCCCTCCGGGTGGCTGGTTCAGCGACCGCCGGTGAGCTTGTCCCGCAGAGCCTGCAGGGTCTCGTCCGAGGCGAGCTCGCCGGACCCCTCGGACTCGGTGGTGTAGCCGGTGCCGGCGAGGACGGCCGCGTCGCGGTCCGCGGTCTCGGCCGACTCGACCTGACGCTTGTGGGCCTCCCACAGCGAGTGAGCCTGGGCGTACTGGGCTTCCCAGGCAGCGCGCTGCTCGTCGAAGCCTTCCTTCCAGTCGTTGGTCTCCGGATCGAAGCCCTCGGGGTAGATGTAGTTACCCTGCTCGTCGTAGGACGCCTGCATGCCGTAGAGCAGCGGATCGAAGTCGTCAGCGGCGACGTCGACACCCTCGTTGGCCTGCTTCAGCGACAGCGAGACGCGGCGACGCTCGAGGTCGATGTCGATGACCTTGACCATGCGGTCGTCGCCCACGGAGACAACCTGCTCCGGGATCTCGACGTGACGCTCGGCCAGCTCCGACACGTGGACCAGGCCCTCGATGCCCTCGCCGACGCGGACGAACGCGCCGAACGGGACGAGCTTGGTGACCTTGCCGGGCACGATCTGCCCGATCTGGTGCAGACGCGCGAAGGTCTGCCACGGGTCTTCCTGGGTGGCCTTGAGCGACAGGGACACGCGCTCGCGGTCCATGTCCACCTCGAGCACCTCGACGGTGACGGGCATGCCCACCTCGACAACCTCGTTGGGGTGGTCGATGTGCTTCCAGGACAGCTCGGAGACGTGCACGAGGCCGTCCACGCCGCCCAGGTCGACGAAGGCGCCGAAGTTGACGATCGAGGAGACGACACCCTTGCGGATCTGGCCCTTCTGGAGCCCGGTGAGGAACGTCTGGCGCACCTCGGACTGGGTCTGCTCGAGGTAGGCGCGGCGGGACAGGACCACGTTGTTGCGGTTCTTGTCCAGCTCGATGATCTTGGCCTCGAGCTCCATGCCCACGTAGGGCTGGAGATCGCGGACGCGACGCATCTCGACCAGCGACGCGGGCAGGAAGCCGCGGAGGCCGATGTCGACGATGAGGCCGCCCTTGACCACCTCGATGACGTGGCCGGTGACGACACCGTCCTCTTCCTTGACCTTCTCGATCGTGCCCCAGGCGCGCTCGTACTGAGCCCGCTTCTTGGACAGGATCAGCCGACCCTCCTTGTCCTCCTTCTGCTGGACCAGGGCCTCGATCACATCACCGACCTGGACCACGTCGAACGGGTCCACATCGTGCTTGATGGAGAGTTCCTTGGAGGGGATGACGCCTTCGGTCTTGTAACCGATGTCGAGCAGGACCTCGTCCCGGTCGACCTTGACGACTGTGCCGGAGACGATGTCCCCGTCGTTGAAATACTTGATGGTTGCGTCAACCGCGGCGAGGAATTCCTCTTGGGTCGCAAAGTCGTCGACGGCGACCGTCGACGCCTCAGTGGAGGAGGTCATGTAGTAAGGACTCCGAAAAAGATGTGTGCGCACAGCGACCCTGTCGTGAAACGCGCGGTCCCTGCTCCGTCCGAGGAAACGCAGGCCACAGTGCCCGCCCAGCCTAGCCCCCATGCCGACTCAGAGCAACCTGATCCCGGCATGGTCCGCGACCTCCGAAGCCTAGTCGTTTCGGGCCGGGCCGGCCACTGCATAAGCTGGGCGGGTGACCACCGATCCGCAGCCGACGCGATCCCGCCTCCCCCTGCTCATCGTCCTCGCCGCTGCGGTCGCCGTCGTGGCCCTCATCGCGCTCATCATCCCGCGAGGTGGGCAGACCGATGCCCTGCCCGCGCCGTCGTCACCGCCGGTGTCGGTCGCCGCCTCCCCCTCGCCCGCGCTGCCCTCGCCCTCGCCGTCCCTGGCCTCCTCCGCGCCGGCGGGCAGCAGCTCGCCGGCGGCGTCACCCACGAGCTCGGCGCCCGCCGATTGCACCGATCCGGGTGGCGGGTTCGTCCCCACGCGGTTCGCCATCCCCGCCGTCGGCGCGGACGAGCGGGTGGTCTCCCTCAACCTGGATGAGGACGGCAACATCGCGGCTCCGCCGAAGGACGAGGCCCGGACCGCCTCCTGGTGGAACGCCGGCCCCATGCCGGGTAGCGACCAGGGGAAAGCGCTGCTGTCCATCCACACCTACCGCACCGGCAAGGCGCTCGGCAACGAGCTCTTCGCCGACGGGGAGCCCCAGCTGGCCAAGGGCGACCTCATCAAGCTCTACGGCGAGGACGGCAAGGTCCAGTGCTACGAGTTCACCGGCGCGACGAAGGTGTGGGTCGCGGACTACGACCCGCAGAGCGACGTGATGATCGACTACGAGGGTGAGCCGCAGCTGGCCATCATCATCTGCTGGGACTACACGAAGGCCACCGGCACCTGGGACTCGCGCATCTTCTTCTACGCCACGCCGGTGACGGCGGCCGCCTGAGCGTCGGCCGTTCGTCGGGCCCGGGGAAGGCAGCAAGGCGCGCCACTAGGGCGTGACTCTCGGCGAACCTCCGACGCCCGACTAGTGGGCGGCCGACTGCCAGGAGTCGCCCACCCCGACGGAGACCTCGAGAGGTACCGCCAGCGAGAACGCGCCCGTCATCTCGGCGTGCACCAGCGCGGTCAGCTCCTCGCGCTCCCCCGGCGCCACCTCGAACACGAGCTCGTCGTGGACCTGAAGCAGCATCCGGCTGGCCAACCCCTGCTCCGCGACGGCGCGCGCCACGTTGATCATCGCCACCTTGATCACGTCCGCCGCCGAACCCTGGATGGGTGAGTTCAGCGCCGCCCGCTCGGCCATCTCGCGCCGCTGCCGGTTCGTGGTGGTGAGGTCGGGAAGGTAGCGGCGGCGGCCGAGCATCGTCTCGGTGTAGCCGCGCTTCCGCGCCTCCTCCACCACCGAGGACAGGTACTCCCTGACGCCGCCGACGCGCGTGAAGTAGTCCTCCATGAGGACCTTGGCCTCGCCGACGGAGATCTTCAGCTGGTTCGACAGCCCGAACGCGCTGAGCCCGTAGGCCAGCCCGTAGTTCATGGCCTTGATCTTGGCCCGCATCTCGGCGGTCACGCCCTCGGGCTCCACGCGGAACACGAGGGAGGCCATCTCGTTGTGGAAGTCGCGGCCGGAGGTGAACGCCTCGATCAGGCCCTCGTCGCCGCTGGCGTGGGCCATGAGCCGCATCTCGATCTGCGAGTAGTCCGCCGACATCAGCGCCTCGAAGCCCGTGCCGGGCACGAACGCGGAGCGGATCTGCCGCCCGACTGAGGTGCGGATGGGAATGTTCTGCAGGTTGGGGTCCGTGGAGGACAGGCGCCCGGTGGCCGCGATGGTCTGCACGTAGGTGGTGTGGATGCGGCCGTCGTCGCGGATCGCGGCGAGGAGCCCGTCGACGGTCTGGCGCAGCCGGATCTGGTCGCGGTGGGCCAACAGGTGACCCAGGAAGGGGTGCTCGGTCTTGGCGAAGAGCTGCTCGAGCGCCTCGGCGTCGGTGGTGTAGCCCGACTTGGTGCGCCGGGTCTTCGGCATGTCCAGGTCCTCGAAGAGGACGGTCTGGAGCTGCTTGGGCGATCCGAGGTTCACCTCGTGGCCCAGGACGTCGTAGGCGGCCTGCTGGGCGGCCGCGACCGCGCCGTCGAACTCGTCCCGGAGCGCCTGCAGCCTGTCGACGTCCACCGCGACCCCGGTCCGCTCCATCTCGGCGAGCGTGCGCTGCAGGGGCAGTTCGACGGTGGCCATGAGCGTGGCCGCGTTGCGCTCGGTCAGCTGCCCCTCGAGCGCCTCGGCCAGGTCGAACACCGCGCGGGCGTGCAGCAGCGCCCGGTCCATCGAGCCGTCGTCCGCGTCGCCGAAGTCCAGCGCCGCCTGCGGCGCGTCCGCGGCGCTCGGCTCGGCCGACAGCTCGCGCTGCAGGTAGCGCACCACCAGGTCGCCAAGGTCGTAGGTGCGCTGGTCCGGCCTCAGCAGGTACGCGGCCAGGAGCGTGTCCTGCACGACGCCGACCAGGTTCCAGCCCCGCGCCCAACAGGCCAGCATCGGCCCCTTCGCACCGTGCAGCAGCTTGCCGCGCGCCGGATCGGCCAGCCACGCGGCCAGCGCCGCGTCGTCCTCGGGCGTCAGGTCCGCCGTGTCGAGGTAGGCGCCGGCACCGTCGACCGCGGCGAACGCGAGGGCGGTGATGTCTCCCGCGCCCCCGCCCCACTGCCCCACGGGATGCAGGGCAGTGCGGGTGGTGGCGTGTGCGTCGAGCCAGTCACCCACCTCCCCGGCGCCCAGCCGCGACCCCTCGACGGCGAACGACTCGGTGGCGACGGGCTCGGCCGGGGCAAGCTCCAGGAGCCGCTCGCGCAGGACCCGGAACTCGAGCGCGTCGAAGAGCTGGTGCACGCGCTCGCGGTCCCAGTCGTGCCTGGCGGCCTCCTGGAGCGGGAGGCCGAGGTCGAGGTCGCGGACCAGCGCGTTGAGGCGCCGGTTGCGCACCACGCCGTCGAGGTGGGCCCGGAACGACTCCCCCGCCTTGCCGGGGACCTGCTCCGCGCGGGCGACGAGGTTGTCGAGGCCGCCGTACTGCTCCAGCCACTTCGCCGCCGTCTTGGGCCCGACGCCGGGCACCCCCGGCAGGTTGTCGCTGGTCTCCCCCACCAGCGCCGCCAGCTCGGGGTAGCGCGCCGGCGGGACCAGGTACTTCTCGGTGACGGTCTCCGGCGTCATGCGCGCCAGGTCCGAGACACCCTTGCGTGGGTAGAGCACGGTGACGTGGTCCGAGACCAACTGCATGGCGTCGCGGTCACCGGTGACGATGAACACGTCGTAGCCCTCCGCCTCCGCCTTGGTGGAGAGCGAGGCGATGAGGTCGTCGGCCTCGTATCCCGGCTTCTCGAGGTAGGGGATGTTGAGGGCGTCGAGGACGTCCTTGACCAGAGCCACCTGCCCCTTGAACTCGTCGGGCGACTTCGAGCGGTTGGCCTTGTACTCGGGGTACTGCTCGGTGCGGAAGGACTCCCGGGCCACGTCGAACGCCACGATCAGGTGGGTGGGCTGCTCGTCGCGCAGCACGTTGATGAGCATCGACGTGAAGCCGAACACCGCGTTGGTGTGCTGGCCCGTGGTGGTGGCGAAGTTCTCCACGGGCAGCGCGAAGAACGCGCGGTAGGCCACCGAATGGCCGTCGATCAACAGCAGCTTGCCCGAGTCACTCACATCGGCGAGCCTACCGAAGGTGTGGCAGAGTCGGCCCATGAACCATGTGCCCCCCTGGCTCGCCGACGTCACCTCCCCGCTGGACCACAAGCTGGGGGTCGAGATCACCGAACTGTCGCCGGAGCGGGCGGTGGGGTCCATGCCCGTGGAGGGCAACCAGCAGCCCTTCGGGCTTCTGCACGGCGGCGCCTCGGGCGTGCTCATCGAGACCCTGGCGTCGATGTGCGCGATGGCGTACGGGTACCCCGATCGGGTCGGTGTGGGCGTCGACCTCAACGTGACGCACGTACGGGCGGCCAAGTCCGGCCGCGTGACCGGCACCGCCACCGCCATCCACCTAGGCGGCCGCGTGGTCTCCTACTCGGTGGAGGTGGTCGACGACAAGGGCCGGACCACCGCCGTCGGCCGCCTCACGTGCCAGATGATCCAGCTGCCGCGCTAGGACCACGACGGCGCCGCGCCCGCCGCGTCGTCGCGAGGCGTGCACGACACGCCGACCGAACGGCACACCCCGCCGCCCCACACCGTGCACGACACGCCGCCTCAACCGCCCCCCGCGCACCGGGCACGACACGCCGACCGAACCCCACCCCGATGCCGCCACGGCCCACGACCGCCACTCCCGACGGCTATTCGTGCACAGCCACACCGTCGCTCGGGCACCCACCCCCGCCCGCCGCCCTACACCGCGCACGACACGCCGCCTCAACCGCACCCCGACGCCGCCACCGACCACGGCCCACACAGCAGACGGCGTTTTGTGCACAGCCCGCCCTCGACCCAGGCACCGCTCGCGGCTCCACCCCCGTTGCCCCCACCCCTGTCGCCCTCGCCCCCACCGGGCACGACACGCCGCCTGAACCACACCCCGATGCACCCGAGGACCACGACCGCCACTCCCGACGGCGTGTCGTGCTCACCATGCGTTGTCCACAGGGCAGGCGAGGGGTGGAAATTTGGACTGCCCACTCACGAGCAAGGAGGGGTGAGGATCTACCATTCCCGGGGCGCTGGCGGCGTCGTCACGCGCAAGGAGCTTCTGGCCGAGGGCATGTCCCGACGGCGGATCGAAGCGGCTGAGCTCGACGGTTCGCTGGTGCGAATCGACCGAAGTCGATACGCGCGTGGCGACGCAAACGCGGACGTGGTCGCTGCAGCGCGGGCGGACGCCACCCTCACCTGCGTCTCGGCGCTCGCCGCCCACGGGCTGTGGACCATGCCCACCAGTGGACTGCACCTCCGACGCGGTGAATATGGGATGCGCAGGCGCGAACTGCCCGCAGGCGCCCGGCTCTGCTTCAGCCCATCCGGGCCGACGCTCAAGCCCCTCGACGAGATTCCCGCCGCGCTCGCCGCCGCGATCCGGCATCACAGCCACGAGGAGGCTGTGATGGCAATGGACTGCGTGCTCCACCGGAAGCTGTTGACCCGCGCGGAGCTGACCACGCTTCTTGACGGACACAGCCCTCACGCTCGTGACCTGCTCGCCAGGGCCGACTCCCGGACGGAGTCGCCGCTCGAATCGATCACGCGGCAGCGCCTCCGCACGTCCGGCTTCCGCCCTCGGATCCAGGTGCCGGTGCCTGGCCTCGGACGCGTCGACATGATGATCGGACGACGACTGATCGTGGAGACCGATGGGCGGGAGTTCCACAGCGGAGACGAGGGCTTCGAGGAGGACCGACGGCGCGACCGCGTCGCCGCGACCCTCGGCCTGATCACCATCCGGCTCACCTGGGTTCAGGTCCTCACGCAGTGGGAGGACGTGCTCGGCGACATCCGGGCCATCGCCCGCCGCACGGGCCGCCGTCGGCCGTGACCCCCTGGTCAGGTCACCGAGCCTCGTGCAGCACGGCACGAATGTCCGCCTGAACCGGCCATCGGCGCCACAGTCGTACGCGGACACCGATTCCGACGGCGAGTCGTGCACGCGCTGGGACGGGGGCTGGACTGGGCGAGGCAGGGTGGGCCGTCGGCACTGGGCACGAATGTCCACCTGAACCGCCGATCGACGCCGCAGTCATACCCCGAAACCGGTTCCGACGGCGTGTCGTGCTCGATGTGGGGGAATCCCTGGGGTCAAGGCGGCAGACCTGGTGCCCTGCGATGGGGCGGGCTCTGTTGGGGCGCTGCGGTGACCTGTGGCCGAGTGCGGCGGTGCCCTGCGAGTGGACGTGGCGGGGTGGCGGGTCGCGCGGTCAGGGCGGGGGCGGGGTGGTGCCCCTCCCCCGCGACCCCTCGCGCTATTTCTTCTTGTGGGAGATGACGCCCTCGGCCACGTCGCGCATCGACTTGCGCAGGTCCATCGCCGTCTTCTGGATCCAGCGGAACGCCTCGGGCTCGGTGAGGCCGAGGTCCTGCTGCAGGATGCCCTTGGCCTGATCGATCACCTTGCGGGACTCGAGGCGCTCCTCCAGGGAGACCAGCTCGTCCTCGATAGCCTTGATCTCCTGGAACCGTCCCATGGCGATCTCGATGGCGGGGACCACATCCGAGGCGCCGAACGGCTTGACCACGTAGGCCATGGCCCCGGCCTCGCGCGCGCGCTCCACCAGGTCACGTTGGCTGAAGGCGGTCAGCATGACGACGGGGGCGATGCGCTCCTCGGCGATGATCTCAGCCGCGCTGATGCCGTCCATCTTGGGCATCTTCACGTCCATGATGACCAGGTCCGGCTCCAGCTCGCGGGCCAGCTTGACTGCCTCTTCACCGTCGCCGGCCTCGCCGACGACGTCATATCCCTCTTCGGTGAGGAGCTCGACGAGGTCCAGGCGGATCAGCGCCTCATCCTCGGCGACGATCACAGTGGGCTTCTTATTCATCCGTTGGTCACTTCTTTCCCGCGGCCGGCTCAGAGCCAGGCCTGCAAATACTGCGCTGATCCTACTCGGCATTGCCTCAGGATGCCCAGTCAGCACCAAAGGTGGGGGTGTGGCACAATGATGCACGCGCTGAGCGCCCGGGTGGCGGAATGGTATACGCGGACGGCTCAAACCCGTCTGGCTGAAAGGCCTTAGGGGTTCGACTCCCCTCCCGGGCACTGGTCGGAAGACGGAAAAGGGAGCCCTGAGGGGCTCCCTTTCCTCGTCTGTGAGGCTCAGCTCTCGCCGAGCTCCTTGACCTTGTGCACGCGCAGGTTGTTGGTCTTGCCGGGGATGCCCATCGGGGAGCCCGACACGATGACGATGCGCTCGCCGACCTCGATCATGCCGCGGTCACGCAGGTGGCGGTCGACGGCCTCGACCATCTCCTCCTGCTCCGTGAACTCGGGGGTGATCTGGGTGTCCACGCCCCACGACAGGGTCATGGTCTGCTGGGTGGACCGCTCGGGCGAGAACACCAGCATCGGGATGGGCGAGCGAAGCCGCGACAGCCGCCGCCCCGTGTCACCCGACTTCGTGAACGCCACCAGGTAGCGGGCGCCGATGCGCTCGGCCACCTCGGCCGCGGCCTTGGCGAGGATGCCGCCCGTGGTGTGCGGGTCCCAGTCGATGATGTGGATCTCGGCGTGGCCCTCGCGCTCGGTCTTCTCGACGATGCGCGCCATGGTGGAGACGGTCTCCACCGGGAAGTCGCCGACGGAGGTCTCGCCCGAGAGCATGACCGCGTCCGCGCCGTCGAGGATGGCGTTGGCGACGTCCGAGGCCTCCGCGCGGGTGGGGCGCGGGTTGGTGATCATGGACTCGAGCATCTGGGTGGCGACGATGACCGGCTTGGCCCACTTGCGGGCGGCGCGGATGATGCGCTTCTGGACCAGCGGCACCTCTTCGAGGGGCAGCTCGACGCCCAGGTCACCGCGGGCGACCATGAACATGTCGAACGCGTCGATGATGTCCTGGAGGTTGGCGATGGCCTGCGGCTTCTCGAGCTTGGCGATGACGGGGACGTGGCGCCCCTCCTCGTCCATGATCTCGTGCACGCGCTTGATGTCGTCGCCGGAGCGGACGAAGGACAGGGCCACCATGTCGACGTCCTGGTGGAGCGCCCAGCGGAGGTCCCGCTCGTCCTTGTCGCTCAGCGCGGGGACGGAGACGGCCACGCCGGGCAGGTTGATGCCCTTGTTGTTCGACACGGGGCCGGGGACGGTGACCTCGCACACCACGTCGGTGGCGGTGACCTCAATGGCCTTGAGGCCCACCTTGCCGTCGTCGATGAGGATCTGATCGCCGACGTTGACGTCGCCGGGGAGGCCCTTGTAGGTGGTCGAGCAACGATCCTGGTTGCCCTGGATGTCGTCGATGGTGATGGTGAAACGGTCACCGACCGCGAGGTGGACCTTCTGGTCGCCCTCGAAGCGGCCGAGGCGGATCTTGGGGCCCTGGAGGTCCGCGAAGACACCCACGGTCTTGCCGGTGGCCTCGGAGGCGGCCCGGACGTTCCTGAGGCGGTTGCCATGCTCCTCGTAGTCGCCGTGGCTCATGTTGAGGCGGGCGACGTTCATGCCCGCATCCAGCAACTCGATCAGGCGGTCAACGGTCTCGGCGGAGGGGCCGAGGGTACAAACGATCTTTGCTCTACGCACGGGGCAACCCTACCGGAACGGGTCCCGTGGCGCAGCGGGGGTGGCCGGTAGCAGGCCGGGCCGCTGATCGACGGCGCGCTCAGCCTTCGCGCACCACCTCGAGGGCGTGCGCCAGGTCGTCGGGGTACGGCGACTCGAAGGTGACGTACTCCCCGGAGGTGGGATGGGTGAAGCCGAGCCTGACGGCGTGCAGCCACTGCCGCACCAGGCCGAGCCGGGCGGCCAGCACCGGGTCCCCGCCGTACAGGGGATCGCCGCAGCACGGGTGCCCGATGGCCGCCATGTGCACCCGGATCTGGTGGGTCCGCCCCGTCTCGAGGTGGATCCGCAGCAGCGTGGCCGAGCGGTGCGCCTCGATGGTCTCGTAGTGGGTGACCGAGTGCCGCCCACCCTCGATGATCGCCATCTTCCAGTCCGAGCCCGGGTGCCGGGCGATGGGCGCCTCGATGGTGCCCTCGAACGGGTCCGGGTGACCCTGGACCAACGCGTGGTAGGTCTTGTCGACGGTGCGGTCCCGGAAGGCCTGCTTGAGCACCGTGTAGGCCACCTCCGACTTGGCCACCACCATCAGCCCGCTCGTGCCCACGTCGAGGCGCTGCACGATGCCCTGCCGCTCGGCGGCGCCGGAGGTGGAGATCCGCACGCCGGCAGCGGCCAGGTGCTCCACCACCGACGGGCCCTCCCAGCCCAGGCTCGGGTGCGCCGTCACGCCGACGGGCTTGTCGACCACCACCAGGTCTGCATCCTCGAACACGATGCGCACGCCGTCGGCCAGATGCGGCGACACGCGCACGCCGGCGGGGGCCGCGTCGTCCACCAGCTCGAGCAGCTCGCCACCCGAGACGCGCTGGGACGCCTTGGCGACGACCGCCCCATTGAGGAGGACTCCCCCGGCCTCGATCAGCGCCTCGACCCTGGAGCGGCTGTATCCCGAGACCCGTGCGGCGGTCGCGTCGACGCGGTCCCCGGCGAGCGCGTCGGGGACGATGAAGACGCTCACGCCTCCACGGCCTTCGTCGACTCCGAGTCCTCGGCCTTCGCGGCGGCCGCCTCCGCGCGCTCGTCGCGGAAGCCGCCGATCACGATGAGGACCGCCGCCGAGGTGATGCAGACGTCCGCGACGTTGAAGATGGCCCCGAAGTACTGGAGCTGGAACATGTCGATGACGTGGCCCCGCAGGAACGACGGCGGTTGGAACATCCGGTCCACGAGGTTGCCGGTGATGCCGGCCAGCAGGAGGCCGAGCGCGACCCCGTGCCACAGCTTGGTGATCCGCGGTAGTGCGACCGCCAGGCAGGCCACGGTGGCCAGGATGGCGAAGATGGAGAACACGATGGTGACGCCCGACCCCATGCCGAACGCCGCGCCCGGATTGCGGATGAGGTTCAGTTTCAGGAGGCTGCCCACCAGCTCGACTGGAACGCCCGGTTCGAGGTAGGCGACGCTGGCGAGCTTGACCAGCTGGTCCACGCCCAGTCCGAGGAGCCCGATGCCGACGGCGATCCGCCTGATGCCGCGGCGTCGGGCGCTCAGCGCCGTTCCTCGCGTTGCTTACAGGTCACGCAGAGGGTGGCACGCGGGAACACCTGCAGCCTGCCCTTGCCGATGGGGTTGCCGCAGATCTCGCAGTTGCCGTACTCCCCGATGTCGAACAGGTGGATGGCGAGGCGCAGCTGCTCGGCCATCTCGCGCACGTTCTGCGCCAGCGACAGCTCCTGGTCCCGTTCGAAGTTGCTCGAGCCGACGTCCGCCGGGTCACGACCGGCGCCGTCGGTGCCACCCTTGAGGAGGGCCTCCAGCTCGGCTTCCGTGGCCGCGATGCGCCGCTCGAGGCGCTCCAACTCGTCGTGAAGCTCGGCGCGCTGTTCGGCCACCTCCTCCGGCGTCCAGGGCTCCTCTCCTTCGAGGACCGGGAGCGCTGCGTTGGGCTCTACGGCTTTCTTCGACGTGGGCATTGTCTTCTCCTGCTCAGTGCTGTTCGGGAAGGGTACACCAAGGGCCGATCATGTCAACAGGCCGACGCCCGTGGGCGCCGGCCTGTGCTGAGTTCGGGGGTGACTACTACTGATCTCCGCCTGCGAGCGCGTCCAGGCGCGGCGTGTCGGAGCGCTGAGCCAGCTCGGGAACGTCGTTCGGCTCGGCATGGGCGCCCTCCAGGGTGCTCATGAACCGGTGCAGCACGCCGCTCATGTTCTCGCGGAAGCTGGACTCGAAGCCCCGCAAGTGATCCACCTTGACGGTGAGCTCGCTCTGCTCGCGCTCGAGGTCCGCGAAGAGCTCGCGACGGCGCTCGGCGGCCTGGTGGTCCACCGCGGCCGCGCGGGAGGAGGCCTCGTTGGTCATCTGCTCCGCATTGACGCGGGCCTCGGACTCGATGCGCTCCGCCTTGGTGCGGGCGTCGGTCTTGATCTCGTTGGCGCGCTGATCGGCCTCGTCGAGCTTGCGCTGGGCCTCGACCTGCGCCTCGTTGACCAGCGTGGTGGCCTGATCGGTGGCCATCTGCAGCAGGCGGGTGACGGCGGGGGCCGCCTCCTCGCTGGAGGTGACGGTGAGGTGCTGGACGCCGCCGGCGGAGGTGACGCGCTCGGAGCGGGACCTGTCGTACTCGGCTCGGACCTGCTCGAGCTGGTTGCGCAGCTGCTCGTTCTCGGCGGTGAGCTCGCGCACCCGCTGCTCGGAGGCGGCCAGGGAGGCGTTGACGTCGCCGCCCTCGCTCAACGCTGAGTTGAGGCGATCCACCTCGGAGCGGAGCGAATCGATCTCGCGGTCCTTCTCCTGGAGCGCGGCCGCGTTGGCCCCGTTGTCGTCGCCGCCACCGGAGAAGCTGCCCTGCTGCACGGACTCGAGCTCGCGGCGCATGCGCTCGCGTTCCTTGTCGAACTCGTCGAAGGTCAGCTCCACCTTGTCGATGAACGTGTCGACGTCGCCCACCTGATAGCCGGTCTCGCCACGGCGCGACATGCGGAAGCGGATCTGGCGCACCTCATCCAGGGTCAGGCTCATAGTTGCTCCAATAGAAAAGTCGGATCGGACCGGTCGGGCCGGCTCGCTTTCAGGCTAGCGTAGCGCTTCGCGCATCGGCGAACAGCTACAGCAGGACTTGAAAGTTTGAATCAGAAGGGGATGAAGCGCACGAATGACTGCAGGATCTGCAGGCCGATGAACAGCACCAGGACGCTGAGATCGAGCGACACATTGCCGATGCGCACCGGCTTGATCACCCTCCCCAGAGCCTTCACGGGTGGGTCCGTCAGCGTGTAGATGAACTCGACGATGACCAGCACGAACCCGCGCGGCGTCCAGTTGGGGGCGAACATCGGGATCCACGACAGAATCACCCGGGCCAGCAGTACCCAGATGTAGAGGCCGATCAGCCACCAGAGGATGTAGGCGACCATGTGCTCAGCTCTGGTTGAAGAAGCCGCCGGAGGCGATGCGCTCCTTGTCCTCGGGGCCCACCACCAGATTGGCCGGGCACAGCAGGAAGACCTTGCTGGAGACCCGCTCGATGTTGCCCTTCAGCCCGAAGATCAGCCCGGCGGCGAAATCGACGAGACGCTTGTCCTCGCCGTCCTCCATGTCCGAGAGATTCATGATCACGGGGATCCCGTCGCGGAAGTTCTCCCCGATGACCCGAGCCTCGTTGTAGGAACGCGGCCGCACGCTGACGATGCGGCTCAGGTCCGCCACCTCGGGCTGCGGGACCGCGGCCACCGCCGTCGGGCGCCGGGTGGGAAGCGGAGCCACTTTGCTCATCTCTTCGCTCTCCTCGTCGACGTAGATATCGTCAGTGAGGTCTCCGTCGTCATGGGCCTCGTCACGGTAGCGGTCGTCCTCGACGAGCCCCATCCACGCAGCAAGCTTCTTCACGCCCACGGTGCCTCCTTCATTGATATGCCACGAGGCTAGCGCCCGACGCAACGGTTAAGGGCCCGACGCACCGAGGCGCGCCGATCACTTCATGAAGTCGGGGACGTCCAGGTCGTCGTCGTCATCCACCGGGCGAGGCGACGGCTGCGGCGCCGGCGAGGGACGCTGGCCGGGCATGGGGCTGACCTGCGGCGCAAAGCTGGCCGCGGGCTGCGACACGGGGCGCGACGGCTGGCCCTGGCGCTGCTCGACCGGACGCGCCTGGCGCTTCTGGGGCTGCCCGCCGTCGAAGCCGGCCGCGATGACCGTGACGCGCACCTCGTCGCCCAGGGCGTCGTCGATGACGGTGCCGAAGATGATGTTGGCCTCGTCGTGCGCGGCCTCCTCGATGAGCTGCGCCGCGGCGGAGACCTCGAACAGGCCGAGGTCCGAGCCGCCGGCGATGGACAGCAGGACGCCGTGGGCGCCGTCGATGCTGGCCTCGAGCAGCGGCGAGGAGATGGCCATCTCGGCGGCGGCGCGGGCGCGGTCCTCGCCGCGGGCCGAGCCGATGCCCATGAGGGCCGATCCGGCCTGGCTCATGATGGACTTCACGTCGGCGAAGTCCAGGTTGATGAGGCCGGGGGTGGTGATGAGGTCCGTGATGCCGGAGACGCCCTGCATGAGCACCTGGTCCGCCTGCTTGAACGCGTCCAGGATGGCCACCTGGCGGTCCGTCATCTGCAGCAGCTTGTCGTTGGGGATGACGATGAGGGTGTCCACCTCTTCGCGCAGCCCCTCGATGCCGGACTCGGCCTGCGTGGAGCGGCGACGGCCCTCGAACGAGAAGGGGCGCGTCACCACGCCGATGGTGAGCGCGCCGAGCGAGCGTGCGATCTTGGCCACGATGGGCGCGCCGCCGGTGCCGGTGCCGCCGCCCTCACCCGCGGTGACGAAGACCATGTCGGCGCCCTTGAGCGCCTCCTCGATCTCGTCGGCGTGGTCCTCGGCGGCCTGGCGGCCCTTCGACGGATCGGCGCCGGCGCCGAGGCCGCGGGTCAGCTCGCGGCCGATGTCGAGCTTGACGTCGGCGTCGCTCATGAGAAGCGCCTGCGCATCCGTGTTGACTGCGATGAACTCCACTCCGCGGAGCCCGGCCTCGATCATGCGGTTGACGGCGTTGACGCCGCCGCCCCCGACGCCGACGACCTTGATCACCGCGAGGTAGTTCTGAGATGCGCTTGCCATGCCCTGAAGGCTATGGGAGCGTCGCGGCCAGCGTCCAACGCCACGACGGATTGGTCACGGATTCACCTCAAGTGCTACTTCAGGGTTCGTCGTCGACCCCTCGAAAGCTCCGCCGTCACGGGCCCGGACGGCTCCCGGTGGCTCAGCTGGTGGTGGGGTGGCGGGGGGCCGAGACGTCGTAGACCTCCGCCTCCACGTTTGTGAACAGCGCGGCCGCCACCTGGGACTTGAGCCCGGACTCCTCCGCGCTCCCCCACACCAGGGTGCGCCCCTCCGTGAGCGTGAGGGTGATGCGGTCCACCGCCTCCGCGGTCATCCGCCGGACCTGGGGGCGGATCCCGTCGGGGATGTGGGCCGCGACCACCGCGACATCGCGCAGCAGCCGCTCGTCGGTGCTGCTGCTGGTGACCTGGATGGTGTCCGGCCGCGGCTCGGCGGTGCGGTGGAACACCACGCCGTCGGCGTCGACCCAGTCCCACTCCCCCTCGCGCTTCCGCTGGAACGCCACCTCGCGCTCGGTCACCTCGACGGCGATCGTGTTCGGCGCCCGCCGCGACACCACCACCTCGCGCACAGGAGACAACGCCCTCACCCGCTCCGTGACGGCCGTCACGTCCTGACGCAGCAGCGGCACCCCCATCTCGACGGCGGCCGCCGCGGTCACCTCGTCGACGGTGAGCAGCGACGTGCCCTCGACGACGACGGCGCGCGTCTCGAACACCGGCGAGAAGAAGGCCAGCCAGCCGCCCACCAGGAGCAGCACCGCGGCGGCGGCCAGGGAGCCGCGCAGGATCCAGCGCCGGCGGCGCTGGGAGAGCCGCTTGAGCTGCAGCGCCTTGGCGAACTCGCCCGGAGGAAGCGCCTCAGTCACGACACCTGTGCGTCAGGCCGCTGCTTGAGGAGGTCCGCCAGGAGCGGCCCGACGATCGTGACGTCGCCGCAGCCCAGCGTGATGATGAGGTCGCCCGGGCGGGCGATCTCGTTGAGCGCCGCCGGCAGGTCGTACTTCTCCTTGACGTAGACCACGTCCTTGGCGCCGTGCCGGATGGCGGCGTCCACGACGAGCTCACCGGTGACGCCGGGCACCGGGTCCTCGCGGGCGCCGTCGACGTCGTTGATCACCGCCACGTCCGCCAGGGTCATCACCTCGCCGAACTCGTCGGCGAAGTCGACGGTGCGGCTGTAGAGGTGCGGCTGGAAGCAGGCGATGAGCCGGCCGGGGAGGCCCGTGGCCTCGTTGCCTGCGGCGGTGGCGCGCCTGGCCGCGGTCAGCGCGGCCCGGATCTCGGTGGGGTGGTGGGCGTAGTCGTCGTAGACGCGGACACCGGCGGTGTCGGTGATGAGCTGGAAGCGGCGCAGCGTCCCCTCGAATCGGCCCAGCGCGTCGACGGCCTCCTGGTGGGAGAGCCCGAGGATCCGGCCCACCGCGTACGCGGCCGACGCGTTGGCGAGGTTGTGGTTGCCGGGCACCTGCAGCACGATGCGGCCGGAGTCCGCGCCGTAGGTGAGCGTGGCCGCGACACCGTTGCCGTGCGCCTCGACGTCGGTGATCCGCACGTCGGCGTCCTCCGCCTCCCCGTAGCGGATGATGTGCTTCGCCTCGCCCACCAGGGCGTCGGCGAGCGCGCGGGAGCCGTGGTCGTCGACGTTGATCACCACGTGCTGCACGGGCGGCCGGGTGGCGTAGGCGCGGAAGCCGTCGGCGTAGGCCTCCGGGGTGCCCCAGTTGATGAGGTGGTCCGCCTCGACGTTGGTGATCACCGCGATCTCGGTGGGGTACTGCAGGAAGGAGGCGTCCGACTCGTCCGCCTCGACGACGAACGCGGGCCCCGATCCGATCGCCGAGCTGGCCCCGGTGGTGGACAGCGGCGCGCCGATGACGTAGCTGGGATCCCGCCCGGCCTCGCTCAGCATGATGGCGGTCATCGCGGTGGTGGTGCTCTTGCCGTGCGTGCCGGCCACCGACACGCCGCGCTTGCCCTGCATGAGGGCGGCCAGCGCCGCGGAGCGGTGCCAGATGCGCAGCCCGCGGCGGCGCGCCTCCACCAGCTCCACGTTGTCCGCGCGGATGGCCGAGGAGATGACGACGGTGCGGGCGTCGCCCAGCTGGGAGGCGTCGTGGCCCACGTAGGTGGTCACCCCGGCGCGGGCGAGGTTGCGCAGCGCCGTCGAGTCCGAGCGGTCCGAGCCTGAGGTCTTGATGCCGAGCTCGGCGTAGAGGCGGGCGATGCCGCTCATCCCCGAGCCGCCAGCGGCGATGAAGTGGACGGGACCGACCTGCGCGGCCGGAACGACCTCAATGGGATTGAGGAGCATCGTCATACCTTTCCGTGGGCCGCCACGTGGAGGACGGCCTCTGCGAGGACCTCGGCGGCGTCCGAGGGATACATCCCGCGGCACGTCTCCGACATGGCGGCCAGCCGCTCGGGGTCTCCGAGCGTGTCCAGCACCAGCGCCGTCAGTCTACTCGGCGTCAACTGGTCGTCCGACACGAGGAATCCGGCCCCCGCCGCGACCAGCTCGGCCGCGTTGCGCGCCTGCTCCCCGTTGCCGTAGGGCAGGGGCACGAAGATCACCGGCACCCCCGAGACGGCCGTCTCGATGACGGTTCCGGCGCCCGCCCGGCCCACCATGAGGCTGGCCGCGGCGTAGGCCACGGCCATGTCCTGGACGAAGGCCACGGGCAGGTAGCGCGCACCGCCCGGACGCTCCACCGGCACGTGGGCGTCGGTCATGTTCTTGGGGCCCAGCACGTGCAGGATCTGGACGCCGGCGTCGAGCAGCGCGTCGCGGGCCTCCTCGACGGCGAGGTTGATGCTCCGCGCGCCCTGCGACCCGCCGCTGACCAGCAGGGTGGGGCGGTCCGGATCCAGCCCGAACGACACCCTGGCCTCGGCGGCGGACACCTCGGGGTGGGTGATGGAGCGGCGCATCGGCATGCCCACCAGCCGCCCGCCGCGCATCGTCGTCTCCTTGAACGTGGTGGCGACGAAGCGCGCGAACCGGGCCCCGATGCGGTTGGAGATGCCGGGCAGCTTGTTGGCCTCGTGCACCACGACGGGGACCCCGGACAGTCGGGCGGCCAGGTAGGCGGGGATCGACACGTAGCCGCCGAACCCGACGAGCACATCGGCCCGCGTCTCCTTGAGGATGCGTCGCGCCTGGGAGACGGAGCGGGTGAGCGTGACGGGCAGCTTGACCAGGTCCAGGTTGAGGGTGCGGGGCAGGGGCACCGGATCGATGAGCCGCAGCACCAGCCCGGCCTCCGGGATGACGCGGGTCTCCAGCCCCTTCGCGGTGCCCACGCAGACGATGTCCGCCGGCCCCCGGTCGAGGATGGCCTTGGCCGTCGCGATGAGCGGCGAGGTGTGGCCGGCGGTCCCGCCGCCGGCCATCACGATGCTGGGCATGGTCTCAGTCCTCCCTGGTGGCGGCCATGACGCTGGTCATCCGCGGCCTCGACTTCTTCTTCCGGGCGGCGATGAACGCGCGCGCGTCCGGGGTGTCCCGTGCCAGTGCCAGCAGCACGCCCACCGCCATCAGGCTGGCGAGCAGCGCGGAGCCGCCGTTGGAGACGAACGGCAGCGGAACGCCCAGCACGGGCAGAAGGTGCAGGACGACGAAGATGTTGATGACGGCCTGGACCAGCAGCCACCCCGTGATGCCGGCAGCGACCACCTTGTTGAACATTGCGTCCGAGCGCATCGCCACCTCCAGCCCCGCCCAGCCGAGGAGGGCGAAGAGGGCGATGATGAGCAACACTCCGAACAGCCCGAGCTCCTCGCCGATCACGGCGAAGATGTAGTCGGTGTGGGCGCCGGTCTTGAGGCCGCCCCACTTCTGGCGGCTGGCCCCCAGCCCCAGCCCCCACCATCCGCCGGAGGCGAGGGCGTACAGGGCGGCCATCGGCTGTGAGGACAGGTCCGTGTTGGATTCAGGGTTGAGGAAGATGGCGATCCGGTCCATGCGGTTGCCGGAGCCGTAGATCAGGAGCCCCACGAGCACGAGCGCGGCGGCGCCCAACGGCACGAGGACCCGCATGGAGGCGCCCACGAAGAACAGCACCAACGCCAGCATCACGCCGATGATGAGCCCGGTGCCCAGGTCGCGGCCAGCCAGCACCAGCGCCAGGATCAGACCGCCGAGCGGGACCAGCGGGATGGCCAGCTGCGCGGGCTCGTGCAGCCTGCCCCGCTTGATGTGGAACACCGTCCCGCACCACACCACCAGCGCAAGTTTTGCGAACTCGGCGGGCTGGAACTGGATGGGGCCGAGCTGGAGCCAGTTGCGGTTGCCGTTGATCTCGGCGCCGAAGAGCACCACCAGGATCAGCAGCCCCACGGCCAGCGCCCAAGCGGGCCAGCCGAGCCGGCGAAGGTGGGCGGGCTTGATCCTGCTGAGGATCAGGGCCGCGACGACGCCCGCGACGAGGAAGCCGAAATGCCGGACGGTGTAGTAGTAGGGGTCACCCTTCTCCACCTGAGCCACCACCGACGACGCAGACAGCACCATCAGGAAGCCGACACCCACCAGGACAGCCACACTCGTCACGATGAAGTAGAACGGGGCCATCGGGGAGGCGGCCAGCACCTTGACCTGGGACCAGAGGGTGATCGGCCGCGCCGGGGTCACTGCGTCTATGGCCATCTCTTCCTCTCCCGTCACCCTGCGAGGTACCGCTGCACCGCCTCGGCGAACTTCTCGCCTCTGGCCGAATAGCTGTCGAACATGTCGAGGCTGGCGCAGCCCGGGGAGAGCAGAACCGTGTCCCCGGGGCGGGCCATGGCACCCGCCAGGGCCACCACCTCGTCCATCACCCCAGTCTCAGTGCTGTCCAGCACCCGCACCGGGACCTCGGGCGCGTGTCGGGCAAGCGCGTCTGCGATGAGGTGGCGGTCCACGCCGATGACGACGGCGCCGCGCATCTTGGCGCGGTGGTGGCGCACCAGGTCGTCGAAGGTGGTGCCCTTCGCCTGGCCGCCCGCGATCCACACGAACGACGGGTACGCCTGCATGGCGGAGTTGGCCGCGTGGGGGTTGGTGGCCTTGGAGTCGTCCACCCAGCGCACGCCGGAGTCCTCGGCGATCTGCTGGATGCGGTGGCCGGACAGCCGGAGCCGCTTGAGCCCGGCGGCCACCGACGAGGCCTTGACGCCGTAGCTGCGGGCCAGCGCGGCCGCGGCCAGCGCGTTGGCCACGTTGTGCGGCGCGTAGGGCTGCACGTCGGAGACCTTCGCCAGCTCCAGCGCGGAGTCTCGGCGCTGCTCGACGAAGGCGCGGTCCACGATGAGGTCGTCGACGATGCCCACCATGGACACGGCCGGGGTGCCGAGCGTGAAGCCGATGGCGCGCGCCCCCTCGACCACCTCGGCCTCCTCCACCATCTTCTCGGTCTCCGGCTCGGCCACGTTGTAGACGCAGGAGTGGGTCACGCCCTCGTAGATCTTGGCCTTGTCCGCGGCGTAGAGGCTCATGGTGTCAGGGGCGCCCTCGTACCACTCCAGGTGGTCCGGGTGCAGGTTGAGCACGGCCGCCGAGTGGAGGTGCACGTTGTTCATCCAGTGCAGCTGGAAGCTGGACAGCTCGACGGCGAACACGTCGTACTCGGTGTCGTCGAGGATGGCCTCGATGATGGGCCGGCCGATGTTGCCCACGGCGGCGGCCTTGCGGCCGTCGGCGATCAGCATCGACTCCAGCATCTGGGTGGTGGTGGTCTTGCCGTTGGTGCCGGTGATGCCCAACCACGGGATGGCCCGGTCCGGCTGCATCATCCGCCACGCGAGCTCCGTCTCGCCCCACACGGGGACGCCGGCCGCGGCGGCCTGGCGCAGCAGCGGCGCGGAGGGGCGCCAGCCGGGCGAGGTGACCACCAGGTCCGTGCCCGGCGGCAGCTGCGCCGTCGAGCCGGGGCCCAGCACGACGGTGACGTCGAGGTGCTCGAGCAGGGTGGCCTTGTCCGCGTGGGTCTCGGACTCGTCGAGCACGATCACCTTCGCGCCGAGCGAGATGAGCCCGTCGGCCGCGGCGAAGCCGGAGACCCCCAGCCCCGCGACGACCACCTGCGCGGACGGCCAGTCGGAGAGCCGGTCCGCAGTCCGCATCCAGTCCTTGGTCACTGACCCACCACCCATTCGGCGTAGAAGATGCCCACGCCCAGCGCCACGCAGAGCCCGCCGATGATCCAGAACCTGATCACGACGGTGACCTCGTCCCAGCCCACGAGCTCGAAGTGGTGGTGGATGGGCGACATCTTGAAGATGCGCTTGCCCTTGGTGGTCTTGAAGTAGGCCACCTGCAGCGCCACGGAGCCGACCTCGATGACGAAGAGCAGGCCGAGGATGACCAGCAGGAGTTCGGTGCGGGTCATCATCGACAACCCGGCCAGGGCGGCGCCGATGGCCATCGAGCCGGTGTCGCCCATGAAGATCTTGGCCGGCTTGGCGTTCCACCACAGGAAGCCGAAGCAGGCCCCGGCGAACGCCACGGCCACCACGGCGAGGTCATGCGGGTCGCGGACCTCGTAGCAGCGCGGGCCCGCCGTGGAGGTGCGCGCGCACCACTGGTTGAACTGCCAGATGTTGACGATGGTGTAGGCGGCGAACACCAGCGTGGCGCTTCCGGCGGCCAGCCCGTCGAGGCCGTCGGTGATGTTGACCGCGTTGGACCACGCCATGATCAGGAAGATGATGACCGGCACGGCGAGCAGCAGCGGCAGGGTCAGCCAGGGGATGTCGCGCAGGAAGGAGATGGCCGGCGACGCGGGCGTCAGGCCCCGCTCGTCGGGGAAGTTGAGCGCGAGGAACGCGAACACGCCGCCGATGAGGAACTGCCCCACCAGCTTCCCGCGGGCGGTGAGGCCGAGGCTGCGCTCCTTGGAGATCTTGGCCCAGTCGTCGAGGAAGCCCAGGAAGCCCATGCTGACGGCCAGCCCGAGCAGCAGCACGCCCGACAGGCTGGGCGGCTGCCAGCGCACGAGGTGCGACAGCGTGTAGGCCAGCACCGCCGCGCCGATGATGACCAGGCCGCCCATGGTGGGGGTGCCGCGCTTGACGTAGTGGGCCGTGGGTCCGTCCTCGCGGATGAACTGGCCGTACTGGCGCCGGGTCAGGAACTTGATCAGCAGGGGCGTGCCCACCATCGCGAACAGCAGCGACAGGGACCCCGCCACGAGGATGTTGATCACTTGGCGCCTCCGTTTCCGTCCGCGAGCTCGGCCGCGACCGTTTCCAATCCGACGCCTCGTGAGCCCTTGATGAGGACGACGTCGCCGGGAGACAGGCTAAGGGAAGCGGCCACGGATGCACGATCCGAGACGCGGGCGGGCAGGCCCTCCGCGGCGGCGCCGGCCACCACGTGCTCGGCGAGGCCGCCGACGGCGACCACCTCCGCGACCCCCAGGTCCGCCGCCAGGCGGCCCACCTCCTCGTGCAGCTCGGGGGCGAGCGGCCCGAGCTCGAGCATGTCGCCCAGCACCGCCACCACCCGGGCCCCGGGGTGCTCGGCGCGCGAGCCCTGCCCCAGCTCCACCGCGGTGGCCAGGGCCACCGCCATCGAGTCGGGGTTGGCGTTATAGGCGTCGTTGAGGATGAGGACGCCGTCGGCGCGCGGGTGCAGCTCCATCCGCCAGCTGGACCGCGGCGAGGCCCCGGACAGCGCCTGGGCGATGAGGCCGAGGTCCAGGCCGACGGCGAGCGCGGCCGCGGCGGCGGCCAGGGAGTTGCCCACCTGGTGCCGGCCGATCACCCGCAGCGTGACGGGGGCGGTGCGTTCGGTGTGCCCGTCGTCCACCACCAGGTCGAACGAGGCCTGGCTGAGCGCGTTGAGGGTGACGCCGCGGGCCGTGACCCGCAGGTCGCCGTCGGGCAGTTCGCCCTCGCCGAACCAGGCGATGCGGGCGCGGGTGCGGCCGCGCATGGCCGCGACGGCGGGGTCGTCGGCGTTGAGCACGGCCCAGCCGTCCTCGGCGAGGTCCGCGACGATCTCGGACTTGGCCTGCGCGGTGGCCTCCACCCCGCCGAACTCGCCGACGTGGGCGCGGCCGACGTTGAGGCACACGCCCACGTCGAGCCCCACCAGAGAGGTGAGCCAGGCGATGTGGCCGACGCCGCGGGCGCCCATCTCGGAGACGAGGTAGGCGGTGTCGTCGCCCACGCGGCAGGCGGTGAGCGGGACGCCCACCTCGTTGTTCTGCGAGCCGACGGGGGCGACGGTGGGGCCGGCGGCCTCGAACACCTGCGCCATCAGGTCCTTGGTGCTGGTCTTGCCGGAGCTGCCGGTTACGCCGATGCTGACCATGCCGCGGGCGCGGGCCTCGCGCACGACTCCGCGGGCCAGCCAGGAGAGGGCGGCCACCGAGTCCTCGGCCAGGATGTGCGGCACGGGCGCCTCGGTGACGGCCATGCCGATGACGCCCGCGGCCCCGGCGGCGGCCGCGGGGGCGGCGTAGTCGTGGCCGTCGACCCGCTCGCCCGGGATGGCGACGAACAGCGCCCCGGGGGTGGTCTCGCGGTTGTCGATGATCACATCCGGGCCGGCCACGGCGTCGTCGCCGAAGAGTTCGACGGGCGCCGGCTGCATCAGCTCGACGAGTTCAGTCATCGTGCGGGGACGCATCGGTGGCTCCTTCCTCGGTCAGGCGGCGCCAGGCTCGCGTCGCTTCCTCGACATCGTCGAAGTCGACGGTGCGGTCTGCAAGTATCTGCCCGCGCTCGTGTCCCTTGCCGAGGATGGCCACCACCGTACCGGCGCCGGCCCCCCTCAGCGCGGTCTCGATGGCCGCGCGTCGCCCCTCGACCTCCATGAGCTCCGCGCCGGCGCGCAGGGCGGGCCGGGCCCCGGCGAGCGTCTGGGCGCGGATGACGGCCGGGTCCTCGGAGCGGGGATTGTCGTCGGTGATGATGGTGAGGTCGCTGCCGCGGGCGGCGGCCGCGCCCATCTCCGGGCGCTTGTCGGGGTCGCGGTCCCCGCCGCAGCCCAGGACCGTGACGATGCGGCCCTGGCCGGCCAGGGACTCGAGCGCCGCCCCGACCGCCTGCGGGGTGTGCGCGAAGTCCACCACCACCAGCGGCGCGCCCGGGCCCAGGTCCACCCGCTGCATCCGGCCGGGCACCTGCGCGCCGCGCAGCCCCGTCAGCGCGGCGTCGGCGCTCACGCCCACCGCCTCGAGCATCGCGAACGCGACGGCGGCGTCGATCATGTTGTATTCGCCCGGCAGGGTCAGCTCGAGCGTCAGGGACTCCCCCGCCCTGGTGAGGGTGGCGCGGCCGCCGAGCGGGGCGAGGGCCTCGTAGCCGGTGAGGACGTAGTCCGCCTCGGGGGTGCTGCCGACGGTGATCAGCCGGCTCCTGCCGTGGGTGGCCACGCGGTGGGCGATCTCGCGGCCCTTCGGGTCGTCGATCCAGACCACGCTGGCGGCCGCCCGCCCCGGTTCGAACAGCGAGGCCTTGGCCTCGAAGTAGTCGTCGAGGTCGCGGTGGAAGTCCAGATGGTCGCGGCCCAGGTTGAGGAAGGCGGCCACGTCGAACTCGATGCCGTCCACGCGGCTGAGCGCCAGGGCGTGCGAGCTCACCTCCAGCGCCACCGCCTGCGCGCCGCGGCGCTGCATGACCGCGAGCAGCGCCTGCAGGTCCGGGGACTCGGGGGTGGTGACGGTGGTGCGCGAGGTGCGCAGCTCCTCGGCGCCCAGCCGGAAGCCGATGGTCCCGATGGTGCCGGCCAGGCGCCCGTCGGCGGCGAGGCCCGCCTGGAGCAGGGCCACGGTGGTGGTCTTGCCGTTGGTGCCGGTGACGCCCAGCATCGTCAGGGCGCGGGCGGGCTCGCCGTAGAAGCGCGCCGCCATGACGGCCGCCGCGTGCCGGGCGTCGTCGGCCAGCAGGACCGGGACCGCCGGCCCGGCGAGCAGTGCCAGGCCAGAGTGATCGGTGAGGATGGCGGCGGCCCCCGCCGCGACGGCGGCGCCGGCGAACGCGGCGCCGTGCGTGCGGGTGCCGGGCAGCGCGACGTAGAGCCAGCCCGGCCGCACGGCCCGCGAGTCCAGCGTGATGCCGGTCACCGCGACCCGGCCCTGCGCGTCGCCCAGCAGCCCCAGCCCGTCGGCGAGCACCGCGAGGGGCGCCGGCGGCGGGGGCGCGGGGCGGGGCGTGGCGTTCATCACTCGAACGTTAGCGGGGTCTCGGCTGGCGGCGTCGTCGACGGGGCGACGTTGTAGCGCGGGAGGGCCAGTTCGAGGATGTCGTTGACGGCGGGGAGCGCGAGGCGGCTGCCCAGGTTGCCGTTGGTGGGCTGGTCGAGCACGACGTAGACCAGGATCTGCGGGTCTTCCACCGGCGCCACGCCGACGAAGCTGGCGGTGAAGCCGTTGTAGCACTTGCAGGTCGGGTCGAAGCGCTGGGCCGTGCCGGACTTGCCACCGGTGCGGTAGCCGGGGATGGCGCGGTTCTCGTTGAGGGTGATCACCGACTCCATCATCGTCAGCGCCATGTCTGCGGCCTCCTCGGAGACCACCCGCCGGGTGACGGGCTCGGGCAGGTCCAGCGCCTCGCCGTCGGCCGTGGTGGCGGAGTTGATGATGGTGGGCTGCACGTAGACCCCGCCGTTGGCGACGGCGTTGATCGCCGCGGCCATCTGGACGGCGTTGACCGACAGCGCCTGGCCGAAGGAGACCTGGTCACGCGTGTAGTCGGCCATGTCCGTGCCGGGGAGGCTGCCTGCGGTCTCGCCGGGGAGGCCGACGCCGGTCTTGGCGCCCAGGCCGAAGGCGGACAGGTACTGCGAGAGGGCGGACTTCTCCATCTGCCGCGACAGGAGGATGGTGCCGATGTTGGAGGACTGGGCGACGACGCCGCTGGCTGTCATCTGGAGCTCGCCGTGGTCGAACGAGTCGCGGACGTAGCCGGCGCCGGAGGCGATCCTCGCGGGCACCTTCACGCGGGTCGTGGGCGTGACGAGGCCCTGGTCGGCGAGGGCGGCCATGGTCAGCACCTTCTGCACCGAACCCGGCTCGTAGGCCTCGGTGACGACGCGGTTGCCGAGGTCCTCCGCGTCCGCGGCCCGCGTGTTCGACGGGTCGAACCCGGGGTTGTTGGCCAGCGCCAGGATCTCCCCGGTCTTGACGTTCATCACCACGGCCTTGCCCGTCGAGGCGCCCGCCTGCTTCACGTACTCGGCCAGGATCTGCTCGGTCATCCAGTTGAGGTCCGAGTCGATCGTCAGCCCGTAGGACGTGCCGTCCTGGGCGGGGGTCATGATGTTGGTGCCCAGCGGGATGCGGCCGTAGGTGGACCAGTCGTAGACCAGCTTGCCGGCTGTGCCGTCGAGTTCGCCGTCGAGGACGTACTCGAGGCCGGCGGCGCCCTCCCCGTCGCCGTTGACGAAGCCCACGACGTTGGAGGCCACGGACCGGTTGGGGTAGACCCGGATGGGGTCGGGGTCGCCGAAGATCCCCTTCCAGGGACGCGTGCCGTCGCCGCCGAAGCCCTTCTGCATGTCGGCCCGGATGGCAGTGAACACGGCGGCCGGCACCTTGCGCTTGACGATCTCGTAGCGCGAGTCGGGGGTGTTGATCAGCGCCAGGTAGGTGGACTTCTTCCCGCCGAGGTGCTCGACGAGGATGTCGGCCACCGCGCTGGGAGCGGCCGCGGCCTCCTCCTGCTTCTTCTCGCTCATCGCGTAGCGCTTGTCGGCGCCGTTGGTGCGGATCATGTCCGGGTCGATCGAGACGATCATGGCCGGCTCGGTGGCCGCCATCACCACCCCGTTGCGGTCCGTGATGGTGCCGCGGGTGGCGGGCAGCTCACGCGTGGACTGCATCTGGGCCGCGGCCTCCGCGGCGAACGCCTGCGCGTCGATGCCCTGCAACTGGACGGCGCGCACGCCGGCGATCGACAGGAGCACGCCGAGGGTGACCATGAACACGCGGATCCGCACGCTGGTGCGCCCCACGGGCAGGCGGACCGACTTGCGGTGGCGGCGGGGCGCCGGGCGACGGGTGGCCCCGGCCCGCTTCGGTGTGCCGCCGGGCCGTGACGCGGCGGGCTGGGCCGCGCGGGGCTTGGAGCCACCGGTGACCGGGCGGGGCTGCGAGCCACCGGTGACCGGACGGGGCTTGGTCCCACCCGTGACAGGACGGGGCTTCGGCGCACCCGTGGCAGGACGGGGCTTCGAGTCGCCCGTGCCGCGCGGCGAGGGAGGCCGCTTGCCTCCCTTGGGGCCGTTGGGATCAGGTCTGTCCGCCATGGCTCTAGCCCCCCGTCGTCCCGGCCGCGGCCAGGTCGTCGGGCAGCTGGACCACCGGGGCCTCCGGCTCCGGCGTGACGATGGGGGCGGCCGCCGGCGGCGCCTCGGAGCGGCGACCACGGAGGAAGGGAAGCTCGTCGCCGGTCACCGGGGTGGGGACGCCGGTGACGGACCCGTCGGCGAGGTGGAGGAACGCCGGGTACGGGTTGGGCACCATGCCGAGCTGGGAGGCGCGCAGCGCCAGGGCGTTGGCGCTGGAGACCTTCTGCAGCTGCGAGGTGAGCGCCGCCTGCGTGTAGCCCAGCTCGGTGGCCTCCTTGCGCAGGCCTGCCAGCTCGCGGGACTGGGCCCCCACGGAGGTGGTCACCACCATGACGGCGGCCAGGCCGAGTGCGACGAGGAGGCCCACGATGGCGGCGAAGCCGAGGGTGGACACCCTGGCCACCGGGGTCCTGACCATCCGAAGGCGCGGGGCGGCGGTCTCGGCGGCGGTGATCGGCTGCGCGCTCATGCTGTGGCCTCCCTGATGCGAACGGCGGCCCGGAGCCGCGCTGAGGCGGCCCGGGGGTTGGTGGCGGTCTCGTCGGGCCCTGGCCGCTCGGCGCCGCGGGTCAGCAGCGCCAGTTCGGCCTTGAGGTGCTCGGGGATGACGGGCATGTCCCTGGGCGCCCGGTCGGTGGCCTTGGCGGCGAACGTGCGCTTGACCAGCCGGTCCTCCAGGGAGTGGTAGCTGAGCACCGCGATCCGGCCGCCCAGTGCGAGGGCGTCGACGGCGGCGGGCAGCACGCCCTCCAGGGCGGCGAGCTCGCGGTTGACCTCGATCCGAAGCGCCTGGAAGGTGCGCTTGGCGGGGTGGCCGCCGGTGTGCCGTGCGGCGGCGGGGATGGCCGCGGAGATGGTCTCGACCAGCCGCCCCGACCGAGTGAAGGGCTCCCGCTCCCGCCCGGCCACGACGGCGCGCGCGATCCGGTCCGCGAAGCGCTCCTCGCCGTACCACTTGAGGATCCGGGCCAGTTCGCCGGCCGGGTAGGTGTTGAGCACGTCGGCCGCGGTGGGCCCCTCGGTGGGGTTCATCCGCATGTCCAGGGGAGCGTCGACGCGGTAGGCGAAGCCGCGCTCGGTGCGGTCGATCTGCAGCGACGACAGACCCAGGTCGAGGAGGACGGCGTCCACCGTCGCGAGGCCCAGATCCGCGAGCACCTCGGGCAGCTCGTCGTAGACGGCGTGCACGAGCGTGGCCCGCTCCGCGAGCGCGCCGAGGCGTTCGCGGGCGACGGCGTGGGCGTCGGGGTCCCGGTCGATGCCGATGAGCCGCGCCTCGGGGCACGCCTCCAGCACGGCGATGGCGTGGCCGGCCAGGCCGAGGGTGCCGTCGACATAGACCGAGCCGGGCCGCTGGAGCGCCGGGCGGAGGAGCTCGACGATGCGGTCACGCATGACCGGATCGTGAACGTCTTCGTAGCCCTGCATGTATATCGACCCTTGTCCTGATGGTGTGTTGCGTGTGTCGTCGGCCTCTGCAGCCCCACCCAGTGGTTCCCTTCCGGATGTGGACCTGACACCGGGGAAGTGACGTCAGGGCCGCCGGCCGGGAGCCGCCGGGTGGGCCTGCTACAGGCGCTGGAAGGCGGCGAGCTCGTCGTCCATGCCCGAGAAGCTCTCCTCGCTCGCCTCGGAGTACTTCTGCCATGTCTCGGCGTCCCAGATCTCGGCGCGGTTCATCGCGCCGATCACCACGACGTCACGATCCAGGCCGGCGTAGTCGCGCAGGATCTGGGGAATGGTCACCCGCCCTTGCCGGTCAGGAACTTCGAAGCTGGCGCCCGCGGTCATCATGCGCTGGTAGTCGCGGACCTGCTTCACGGTGCTCGGCGCGCTCATGGCCTCGGCCATCAACGCCTCGAACGTGTCCTTGGGGTAGACGGCCAGTGCCCGCTCCTGGGTGCGGGTCACCACGAGTCCGTCCTCCAAGGCGTCGCGGAATCGCGCGGGGAGGATGAGGCGCCCCTTCTCGTCCAGCTTCGGTGTGTACGTCCCCAGAAACACGGTGTGAGCACCCCCTTCCCCTCCACAATCCATCCACTTCGCTCCATTTCGCCCCACCGTACCCCACTTCCCTCCACCTGGACACCACTTTCTGGCGTGTCGACGGGGCGTTGCGGTCTGGGAATAGGCTGGGAACGCCGTCCCGACGCCCACTTCTCAAAGGAGTCCCCGGTGAACCAGCCCGCCACCCCCTCGCTCGCCGAGGTCTCCAAGCTCGCCCGTGACATCTCCGCGGAGATGGCGCGCGTCATCGAGGGCAAGCCGCACCAGATCCGGATGGCCGTGGCGGTGCTGCTGGCGGAGGGGCACCTGCTCATCGAGGACGTGCCCGGGGTCGGCAAGACGGTGCTCGCGAAGTCGCTCGGCCGTGCCATCTCCGGCGACGTCAAGCGCATCCAGTTCACGCCGGACCTGCTGCCCAGCGACGTGACCGGCGTGTCGGTCTACAACCAGTCCACGCGGGAGTTCGAGTTCAAGCCCGGCGGCATCTTCGCCCACATCGTGCTCGGCGACGAGATCAACCGGGCCTCGCCGAAGACGCAGTCCGCGCTGCTGGAGGCCATGGCGGAGGGGCAGGTCTCCGCGGACGGGCACACCTACCAGCTGAGCGAGCCGTTCATGGTGATCGCCACCCAGAACCCCATCGAGATGGAGGGCACCTACCCCCTCCCCGAGGCGCAGCGCGACCGCTTCATGGCCCGCATCACCATGGGCTACCCGGCGCGGCAGGCGGAGGTGGCCATGCTCACCCACAACGCCGGCGGGGACCAGCTCACCGGCATCACGCCGGTCACCGACGCCGCCTCCGTCGCCGCGGCCATCCGGGCCATCCGCACCGTGTACGTGGCGCCGGTGATCAACGACTACATCGTGGCCATCGTCGAGGGCACCCGCCTCCACCCCGACCTCAGGCTGGGCGCCAGCCCCCGCGCGTCCCTGCACCTCATGCGGGCCGCGCGCGTCGAGGCCGCGCTGGCCGGCCGCGACTACGTGATCCCGGAGGACGTGCGCACCCTGGCCGTCTCGGTGCTCGCGCACCGGGTGCTGCCGACGGTGGAGGCGCAGGTGTCGCGGCGGGACCCTGAGGGCATCGTCGGTGCGATCGTGGACGCCACCTCGGCCCCGAACCGGGGCTGAGCGTTGCGGAAGCGGGGAACCCGGCTGACGGGCCGCGGCATCATGCTGCTGGTCCTGGGTGTCGCGGCCACCGTCGGCTCCAGCTACCTCGGCGAGCGGGACCTGCTGTGGCTCGCCCTGACGCTGGCGCTGCTGCCGCTGCTGGCGGCGGGCTACCTGGTGCTGGCGCGCCCCCGGGTGAGCCACGACCGGACTCTCACCCCGGCCACCATCCCCGTCGGCTCGACCACCCGCGCCGTGCTCCACGTGGCCAACCAGTCGCCGGCGCAGGCCAGCGCGCTGCGCTTCGTCGACGACGCCCCGCCGGTGCTCGGCGGAGGGGCCTCGTTCGTCATCGCCCGCGGATTCGGCCGGTGGCGCCAGGCCGTCGGGTACACGGTGGAGGCGGACCAGCGCGGACGCTTCGAGATCGGCCCGCTGCGGGGCACGGCCTCAGACCCGTTCGGCCTGGCCACCCGCACGTTCACCGCCGCCGGCACCCCCACCCTGCTGCGCGTCACCCCTCGGGTGTGGCCGCTTGGCGAGCTCACCGGCGGTGCCGGTCTGGGGGCCGCGGGCGACGCCACCCCGCAGCGGATCGGGCAGGCCGGCCAGGACGACGTGCTGGTGCGCGAGCACCGCCACGGCGACGACATGCGCCGGGTGCACTGGAAGATGAGCGCCAAGCAGGGAGACCTGATGGTGCGGCTCGAGGAGCACCCGTGGGACCCGTCGAGCACGCTGGTGGTGGACAACCGCCTCAGCGCCCACCTGGGGCACGGGCCGACGGGGAGCCTCGAGTGGGCGGTCTCGGCGGTCACCTCCATCGCCTCGCTGCTGGTGGAGGGCCGCTACCGGCTGGCCGTGGTGGCACCGTCGGGCACGGTGTTCGAGTCCGGCCACGCCGTCGGGCACGGCGCCCAGCACGCGCTGATCGAGTCCATGACGGACCTCGCGCCGTCGGAGGAGACCTGGCTGGGGAGGGCGGTGACGGACACGGAGGCGCTCACGTCGGCGGCCTCCATCGTCGCGGCCACGGGCCTGCTGACCGCGGCGGACGCGGCCGCGCTGGTCGCGGCCGGCGGGCGGGCAAGGAGCCTGGTGGCGCTGGTGCCGGACTCGCGCGCCTGGGGTGCCGCCCACGACGAGCACGACGACGCCTGCCGCATGATGCGCAACCACGGCTGGACGCTGGAGACCTACTCCCCCGGCGAGCCGGTTCCCTCGGTGTGGAAGCGGGTGTCGCGGTGAGGTTCAGCTACCACCCGTGGACCAGCGTCGTGGCCGCCGTCGCCGTCTGGCTGGGGCTGCTGCCGCTGGCCACGATGGTCACCGGCGTGGAGTACCTCGTCGAGACGGGGCTCGTGGTGGCCGCCACCGGCCTCGTCGGCCTGGGGCTGGCCGCGCTGCGGCTGCCGCGCGCGCTGGTGCTGCTGGCACAGGTCATGGCGGTGGGGGCCGTGGTGTGGTGGCGCGCCCTCGCGCTGAGCGGGGCCGGGCTGGGCCAGTCGCTCACCACCATGCAGGCGCTGGCCGCCGAGGGCGTGCTGACCATCCGCACGGGCGCCGCCCCCGTCGAGCCCACCCCGGGCCTGCTGTGGCTCATCGTGCTGCTCACCGCTTTGCTGGCGCTGGTGGTGGAGCTGCTGGTCAACGTGCTGGAGCAGCCAGCCTGGGCCGTCGCGCCGCTCGCGCTGGCCTACGGCATCGCCGGCATCACCCTCGTGGTGGACCTGTCGTTCGTCTACGTGCTGCCCGTCGTGCTGGGCTATCTCGCGGTGCTGCTGAGCGCCACCGGGCTGGCCGAACAGCTGACCGGGAAGGCCTCGCGGGTGGGCGCCTACCTGGTGTCGCGGACCCAGGTGGCCGTGGCGTTCGGGGCGGTCGCCGTGGCCCTCTCGCTGCTCATCGCCCCGCTCATCCCGATGGGCCAGAAGCAGCCGTGGAACAGCGACGGCCCGGACGGCCCGATCCAGCTGAGCGACCCGACGGTGCGCCTCGAACAGGACCTCCGGCGCCCCGCCGACAGCCCCGTGCTCACCTACCGCACCAGCAACGACCAGAGCGCCTACATGCGCACCGTCGCGCTCCCGGAGCTCACCACGGACGGGGCGCGGCTGCTGCCGATGCGGCTGTCGCGCTTCGGGATGGCCGGCGCCTACTCCTTCACTGGCGAGCGGGTGGAGGTGGACGTGGCGATGGCCGGCGTGCCCTCGGAGTACCTGCCGGCGCCGTTCGCCGTCGAGTCCCTCGACGCCGAGGGCACCTGGACCTTCGACCCGGCCACGATGAGCGTGGTGGCCTCCGGCCCGGACCGCGTGGAGCAGACGGTGGACCTCACCTACTCCGTGGTCTCCGTGGTGCCCTCCCCGTCACGCGAGGACATCGAGGCCGCCGGAGTCGGCGGCGGGGTGGACCCGGTGACGGCTCTGGTGCCGGACGGGCTGTCCCCGGGCGTCGCGGAGCTGACCGCCGAGGTGGTGGCAGGCTCGGCGACGGCCGGACAGAAGGCCCTGGCCATCCAGGAGTTCCTGCGCTCGTCGGCGTTCGCCTACTCGCTGGACGCGCCGCCCTCCATCGCCACCGACGCCATCAGCTCCTTCCTCCTCGACGCCCGCGCCGGCTACTGCGTGCACTTCGCCGCCGGGATGATCACCATGGCCCGCATCGAGGGCATCCCCGCCCGAATGGCCGTGGGGTTCGCGCCCGGCGAGCGGCTCGAGGACGGCTCGTTCCAGGTCACCTCGCACGACGCGCACGCCTGGCCCGAGCTGTTCCTCGACGGGCTGGGCTGGGTGCCGTTCGAGCCCACGCCCGCGTTCGACGGCCCGCCCGAGTACACCGACCCGGCGGCCCAGCCGTCGGCGAGCGCGTCCCCCTCGGCGACGCCGAGCCCGTCGCTGCCCACCACGGCGCCCTCCGCGCTGCCGTCGGAGCAGCCGCTGCCCACGCTCCAGCCCACCGCCCCCGGAGGCTCCGGCAGCCTGGGCTGGCTGGGCTGGCTGGGCGCCGGCTTGGGCCTGGCCCTGCTGGCCGCCCCCGCCGTCGTCCGCCTGATCCTGCGGTCCTGGAGGCTGCGGGGCGGGCAGGAGGCGAGGGTCGCGGCAGGCTCGGCGTGGACCGAGGTGGAGGCCCTGTTCCACGACTACCGCCGGCCGTGGCCCGACGGCTCCCCCGGGCCGGTGTCGTTGGCCGCCGAGCTGCCGGCCAACGGGGCCACCGCGCTGCGGGAGCTCGCGCACACCGTCGAGGTGAGCCGGTTCTCGCGTGAGGCCGCGGATCCCGGACGACTTGCTGCGCAGGTGCGGGCCGTGCGCGCCTCGCTGTGGGCCGACTCGTCGGCCCTCACCCGGGCCGCGGCGGTCCTGCTGCCGGCCTCATTCTGGCGCCTCCGCCGCTGACCCCCCGCCCCTCCCCGTGGCTTGAGCCGGACACGGCTCTCGCGGGGCAGGGTTGAGCCGGACACGGCTCTCGCGGGGCAGGGTTGAGCCGGATTTCGGGCTGAACCCCCGAAACGGGCAGTTTGATCGTTCCAAGGCCCGTTGAGACCAGGCTCAGGCTCAATGAGCTTCCCCCGCGCCGCACGAGTCTGCGAGGGGGTTTCAGCGCGGTTGACCCGGCGCATAGACTGGGACAAAGGTCGACGAGGGAGAACCAATGGCGCTTTCGGAGCAGGAACGCAAGCTGCTTGAACAGCTCGAGGCGTCCCTCATGGCCGAGGACCCGAAGCTCGCGGACACGCTGAGCGGGTCGTCGACCATCCGCATCCATCGCCGCCGCGCGGCGATCTCCGGGCTGGGGTTCATCGTCGGGGTGGTGGTGCTGCTCGTGGGCGTCCAGGTGCATCCCGCGGTGAGCGTGCTCGGCTTCCTGCTCATGCTCGGCGCGGCGCTCATCGGCATCAACTCGTGGCGCAGGGTGGGAGACGACGGCGGCCAGCCGAGCAGGCGCGGCCCGTCTGCGCCGAAGCCCAGCTCGTCGAACCCCTCGCAGGACTTCATGGACAAGCTCGAGGAGCGCTGGCGCCGCCGCCAACAGGGCGACCTCTGAGCCGTCCCCGTCAGGGATGATCGCCGTCACCTCGCCGGTGGTCCACCCGACGCTGCCACGCACGTTCCCTCGTCGTCCTCGCCGGCTGGCGACGCCCCCGGTGCCCGCTCAGGACGCGGCGCGCCCGTCCGCCCTGGTGTTCGCCGCCAGCCACCCCAGCAGCCCCACCAGCTGATCCGGCTCGGCGCCCTCGTCCTCGGGGTGCCACTGCACGGCCAGCACGGGGCGGTCCGGGTCCTCGATGCCCTCGACCACGCCGTCGTGGGTGGCCCACGCCGTGGCCCGCAGGCCCTCCCCCAGCCGCTCGACGCCCTGATGGTGCGAGCTGCGCACCGTCAGCCGCCGGCCGGGCAGCGCCGCCGCCAACCGTGACTCCGCCTCCACGTCCACGAGGTGCTCCCGCATGCCGTGCTGCCCGTCCGGCAGGCGGTGGGTGGGGGCGGTGAGCAGGTGCGGCGACAGGTCACCGCCATAGGCCACGTTGATCAGCTGCATCCCCCGGCAGATCCCCAGCAGCGGGCGCCGGTCCGCCCGGCACGCCTGCACGACGGCGATCGAGCGCCGGTCCGCGGTGCCGAGGTGGTCCCCCGACCCCGGGTACTCGTGGCGCCCCTTGTACATGCGGGGGTCCACGTCGTGGCCGCCCAGCAGCACCACCGCGTCGGCTGCGGCCAGCGCCGAGTGCCACACGTGGTCCCCGCAGTCCTGCATGCCGATGAGGGTGGTCTGCCAGCCCTCCTCGTCCGCGACCGCGACCGTCCGGTCCGCCAGGTCCACGAGAAGTTCGCCGAAGTGGCCCGGCTCGTAGCGGGACGCCGGGGCGATGACAAGGAGCTTCATCTGCCCCATCGTGGCCAATGACCGTTGCGAATGTGTATCAGGTCTGGATCAGGCGTGGATCAGTTCGCTCTCTTCCTGCCGGGCGGGGCCGCCGCGACGGGTGAGCCGCGCCCGCTGCACGGCGTGGGGCCCGAACCGCAGCACCGCCTTGTCGATGGCCTCCTCCGCCTCCCCCCAGCCGCGCGCCGGCTCGTCGAGGGCGGGCTGCTGGTAGGTGGCGGCCTTCGGCACCAGCTTCTCCATCCGCACCCCCACCCGTCGGATGCGGGCACGCTGCAGGTTGAGCCTGGTGAACAGGCGCATCGCCTCGGCGTAGATGTCGTTGGTGCGGTCCGTGTGGGCGGCGATCGTGCCGGTGCGGGTGAGGGTGGTGAAGTCCGCGAACCGCACCGACAGCGTCACCGTGCGCCCCACCATGCCCTGCGCCCGCATCCGCGAGGCGGTCCGGTCCGCCATGCGCAGGATCTCCGTGGCGACCACCGCCGCGTCGTCGGTGTCCAGCGCGAACGTCTCCTGCGAGCCGACGCTGTGCTCGGCCGGCTCCCGGGCCAGCACCGAGCGGTCGTCGCGACCCCAGGCCAGGTCGAACAGCAGCGCGCCCTGCCCGTCGCCCAGCGCGCGCTGCAGGGTGGCGCGGGGCGTGTTGGCGATGTCGCGCACGGTGCTCAGGCCGAGCCGGTGCAGCCGCGCCGCCGTCGCCTCCCCCACCCCCCAGATGGCCTCCACCGGCAGCGGGTGCAGGAAGGCGATCACCTCGTCGGCGCGCACCCGCACGAGCCCGTCCGGCTTGGCCTCCTTCGAGCCCAGCTTGGCGATGAACTTGCTGGGCCCGATCCCCATCGAGCACGGCACCCCCTGCTCGTCCATCACCTGGGCGCGGAGCCGCTCCCCGATGGCCACCGGATCCCCGCCGAGGCGGCGCAGCGCCGTGGTGAGGTCGATGAACGCCTCGTCGATGGAGGCCATCTCCACCTTGTCGGTCACCGTGTCGAAGATCTCCCGGATGCCGGCGGAGACCGCCGAGTAGTGGTCGAAGTCCGGGTGGACGACGGCCACCTGCGGGCACAGCCGCCTGGCCCTGCTCGACGGCATGCCCGCCCCGATCCCGAACCTGCGGGCCGGGTAGTTGGCCGACAGCACCACCCCGCGGGTGAAGCCGCCGACGAACATCGGCACCTCGCGCAGCTCCGGGTGCCGGGCCATCTCCACCGAGGCGTAGAAGGCGTCCATGTCCACATGGGCGATGACTCTCATCTCACCTCCCCGAGCTTCCCGGGCTGGAGTGCCACAGCTTGCGCGGGGCCTCGGCCGCGCCGGTGCCCGCCGGCTTGATGTCGGCGTAGGGCGACTGCCTGAACCCGCTGGCGTGCACCAGCACCCGACGGCGCCCCATGCCGCCCGCCCGGGTGTGCTCCTGCGGGTCCGGCGGGGGCTCGTCGTCCGTGGGCCCGCCCCGGCCGCCCGTCTGCGGGGGCGAGGGCGTGGGCGACGGGGCCGCGTGCCAGTGCCCGACCAGGGAGTAGCCCACGGGCACCTCGTCGATGATGGCGGCCACCGCCGCGACGGCCTCAGCCTCCGTCGCCCCCTCGGCAAGCGCCGCGCGCCAGGCCTCGTCGAGCCGGCCGAGGTCCCAGCAGCCGGTGGCGCGGATGGAGACCCCGCGCGGCCCGGTGCGGCGGACCTTGCCGCGCACCAGCACCATCCAGGAGGCGAACACCGTGGCCGCGTACGGGCCCTGCGCGTCCTCGAAGAAGGTGGCGTCCACCGGGCCGGTGGAGTCGTCGAGGGTGAGGAAGATCACGCGCCGCCCCGAGCGCACCGGCGGCGTCTGCGTGGCCACCTTCACCCCCGCGACGAGGATCTCGGCCTGGTTGCGCTGCTGCAGCAGGGTGCGCGAGCTGGTGGCGCCCAGCGCCCGCAGCAGGGGGAGGTAGCGCTCCATGATGTGGTGGCTGACGTCCAGCCCGAGGATCTCCAGCTCCGCCTTCAGCCGCTGCTCGTCGTCCATCTCCGGCAGCCCGGTGACGGGGACGTCCGCGGTGGGCTCCGCCTCGCCGTCGCCGAAGTCCAGCGCGCCCTGCACGGCCTGCGGCGAGTGGCCCACCCGCTGCCGCTGCGCCCGGGCGAGCTCACCCGGGTCTGCCGCTGCGGAGGTCCTCCGGCGTCCCTTCGCACGCGACACCGCCCGCTCGTCCGCCCGCCGCTCCCGGTGCAGGTCCGCCAGCGCCAGCAGCAGGTCCCGGCGGGTCACCTGGCCGCGACGCTTGACCGGGGCGTGCCGCCCGATGCGGTAGAGGGCGTCGAACGCGCCGGCCAGGATCAGCCGCTCGACGACGGGCTCGGCCACCCGGGCCCGCGCCCAGAAGTCCGACAGCGACGCGTAGGGCTGCCCTGCGACGATGCGCTCCATCTCCGCCTCGGCGATGCCCTTGACGTCGGCCAGCGAGAGGCGGATGCCCCAGCCGTCGACCTGCGGCAGCCCGTCCGAGGTGGGCGGGGCGCCGATGGCGAGGTGCTCCGGCAGCGCCATGGGCTCCTCCCCTGCCCCGTCGGCCAGGGCCTCGGCGCGGTACTGGGCGGTGCTGCGGTTGACGTCCAGGCCCAGCACCGCGATGTTCATCCGCCGCGCCTCCTCCAGCAGCAGCCGCTTGGGGTACATGCCCGGGTCGTGGGTGAGGATGCCGGCGAGGAAGTGCGCCGGGTAGTAGCGCTTCAGCCACGCCGACTGGTAGGTGGGCAGCGCGAACGCCGCCGCGTGCGCCTTGCAGAACCCGAACGAGGCGAACGACTCGAGGATGCCCCAGATCTCGGCGATGAGCGCGTCGTCGTAGCCGCGGGCGGCCGCCTTGGGCCAGAACCACTCCTTGACCTGCGCCTGGCCCTCCTTGTCCCCCAGCGCCCGGCGCACCTCGTCGCCCTGGGCCAGGGTGCAGCCCGTGGCGATGGAGATGATCTGGATGATCTGCTCGTGGAACACCACCACGCCCTGGGTCTGTTCGAGGGCCGGGATGAGGCTGGGGTGCAGGTACTCGGGCTCCGCCCAGCCCTGCCGCGCCTCGAGGAACGGGGTGATCATGTCCGACTTCACGGGGCCGGGGCGGAAGAGGGAGATGTCGACGATGAGGTCGTGGAAGGTCTCGGGGCCGAACTTGCCCACCAGCTCCCGCTGGCCCGGAGACTCGATCTGGAAGCAGCCGAGCGTGGCGCGGTGGGCGATCATGTCGTAGACCGCCGGGTCGTCGAAGGGGTCCAGCTCGTCGATCAGCGCCGGCGGGCCGGCGGGCGAGGTGCGCCGGATCTCGTCCAGCGCGTGCGACATGGCCGACTGCATCCGGATGCCGAGCACGTCCAGCTTGAGCAGGCCCAGGTCCTCCACGTCGTCCTTGTCGAACTGGCTCATGGGGTAGCCGCCGAAGCTGGCCTCCAGCGGGGTGCGCTGCCCGAGCGACGAGTCGCTGAGGATCACGCCGCAGGGGTGCAGGGCGATGTGCCGGGGCAGGCCGTCGAGGGACTCGACCAGGGAGAACAGCACGTCCAGCCGCTGCTCCCCCAGGCCGGCGGCGCGCAGCTCCGGCAGATCCCGCAGCGCGGCTCGGGCGTCGCGGGCGCGGATGTGCGGGAACGCCTTGGCCATGGCGTCGATCTCCACCGGCGGCAGGCTGAGGGCGGCCCCGACGTCGCGGACCGCGTGCCGCACCCGGTAGGTCTCGATCATGGCCACGCACGCCACGCGCTGGCCGCCGAACGTGGCCAGGATCTTGTCGTAGACCTCCGTGCGACGGGCCGATTCGACGTCCAGGTCGATGTCCGGCAGCGCCACCCGCAGCGGGGAGAGGAACCGCTCCATGATCAGGCCGTGCCGGATGGGGTCCACCCCGGAGACGCCGAGCGCGTAGTTGACCAGGCTGCCGGCGCCGGAGCCGCGGGCGGCGCAGCGGATGCCGAGGCCCCGGATGAGGCCCACCACGTCCGCGACCGTGAGGAAGTAGGACTCGAACCCCAGCTTGCCGATGACGGCCAGCTCGTCGTCGAGGCGCCCGGTGACCTCCGCGGTGAGGGCGCCGTAGCGCTGCGCCAGGCCCGCCTCGCAGCGGGCGCGCAGCACCGAGGGCGCCAGCTCGACGGTGGTGCCGAGCGTCTCGAACTCGGGCAGCCTGATCTCCCCCAGGCCGACGTCTCCGACGGGGTCCAGCCGGCAGCGCTCGGCGAGGTGCCGGGTGGCGCGCAGCAGGGCCGCCCCGTCCGGCTCCCCGGCGAGGCGGGCGGCCTCGTCGGCCGCGGCCCGCATGGCCTCCCCCGGCTTGAGGTAGCCCTCGGCGTTGCGCCTGTCGATGGTGCGCACGTCCAGCGGGGCCAGCCGGCGGGCGGCGTCGAGCACGTCCGCGGTGGCGGCCTGCTCCCGCCGCGCCATCCGCACCGCGTTGGTGAGCACGACGGGGACCGCGAGCCTGCGCGCCAGCCGGATGGTGCCCGCGGCCTGGTGCGCCGACCCGGCCCCGCGGCCGCCCGTCTGATGGTTGGTGGCGGCCAGCACCAGAGCGGTGCCCAGCTCCGCGCGCCACCGTCGGGCGGCAGCCTCAGCCAGGTCCGGGCGGTCCGCGGCGAGCGCCTCGCCCACCTCCGAGTCCGCGCCGAGCAGCACCACCGCGTCCCGCCCGGCGCAGTGCCGCACGATGAGCTCCAGCGAGACCGCCGGATCCCCGCGCTCTCCCGTGAGCTGGGCGGCGGTGATGAGCTCGCACAGCGTGGCCCACCCCGCCCTGGAGGTGGCCAGGACGACGGCGCGCGGGAGCCGCTCGTCGCGCAGCTGGCCGCCGCGGGCCGCGGTGGGGCGCCTCCCGGCCCGCCACCCCTCCGGGCGCACGGCCAGGTCCACCCCGACGATGGGCGCGACCCCCGCCTTCAGGCAGGCCTTCGCGAACCGCACCGCGCCGTAGAGGCCGCCGCGGTCCGTGATGGCCAGCGCGTCCATGCCGTGGCGCACCGCCTCCGCCACGAGCTCGCCGGGGTGGGAGGCGCCGTACTGGAAGGAATAGCCCGAGGCCACCCGCAGGTGGACGAAGTCCGACATCAGTCGAACACCGCCCGGAGCACCCAGTCCTCTGAGTCCACGGTGCGCGTCAGCTCGTAGACGCCGCGGTGCCGCCCGTTGCCGGCCTCCACCCGCCACACCTCCTGCTCGGCGAGCAGGTCCCCCTGGGTGGGCGCCACCTCCTCGCCCCGCGCGGCGCGGACCTGGCGGCCCGTCCACCACGGCGTGGCGCGGCTCCAGCGGCCCTGGACCTCCTTGACCAGCAGCAGCCGGTCCCGCCAGATGAACTGGCGCGGCTCGTCGCGGAACAGCACGTGGATGGGTTCGTGATAGGTGCGCATGGGTGCCTCCCGGGGATCCGTGGTGTGTGCGATTCGACCCGGGAGCCCAGGGCCCGGCTCAGGGGTCGAGGCTGAGCCGGGGCCTGGGCGGCCCATACCGCGGCGGCCTGCTCAACCAGAGCTTCCCCGAACTAATCGAACAGGCGTGCGGTAGTAACTACTATATGCCTCCCCTCCGACAGAACGTCAAGCCCTCCGGTGGGCCGATTCCCCACCGGTGATTCCGCGCCGCACGCCGGGGCCTCGAGGCAATACCCTGGGCCGCATGCTCACGATCCGAGGCGGCACGCTGGCCGGCATGGCCTGCGCCGCGCGGCTGGCGAAGCTGGGCCACGAGGTGCGCCTCGACCTGGCCGGCGGGCCCCTCGGGGGGCGCTGGGCGGCGGAGCGCGGGACGCTTCCCCCCGTCGTCACGCTGCCCGCCACCTGGCGGGACCTGTTCAAGAAGACGGGCCGCCCGCTGGAGGCCGAGCTGGCCCGCGCGGGCATGGCGCTGGTGGAGGCTCCGCCCGCCGTCCACCGGTTCGACGACGGCGCGGAGCTGGCGCTGCCCACCGAACGCGGGCGGCAGTTCGCGGTGCTGAGCACCAGGTACGGCGAGGGTGTCGCGGGGCGGTGGCGGGACCTCCTCGACTCCCTCGACGACGCCTGGCTGGCCGCGCGCCGGTTCGGGGTGGAGCGGCCGGACGCCCCCCGCACCGCCGCGGACCGCCGGGCGCTGCTGCTGGACCGCACGCTCGCCGATGTCGCGGACAGGGCGGGGCATCCCCACCTGGCGCGGATCGTGCTGGACCTGGCGCCGGTGGCCGGCACGGGGTCGCGGCGGGCGCCGGGGCTGCTGGCCACCCGACTGGCGGTGGAGCGCACGTTCGGGCGGTGGCAGGTGGTCGACGACGCCGGCCGCGCGCAGCCCGGGGGCAGGCTGATCGAGGTGCTCGAGGGGCGGCTGGCCACGCGCCGGGTGGAGATCGTCGACGGGGCGGGGGACGGGCCCGCCGTCGACTGCCTCCCCCGTCGGCCCCGGTGGGCGCGGGCCGCGCGGGCGCCCGCCGTCGGGCAGGCGGAGACCGATGTCGCGGCCGGCGGCGCGGCGGAGACGGTGGACCACACCGGCCCAGCGCCGGTGCTGGGCTGGCGGATCCCCGGCCGGGAGTTGACGTGGGACTACCGGCGGGCGCGGCCCGACATCGCGTGGGGCGTGGAGCCGGCGTCGGCGCGGGCCTGGACCCGGCGGCCGCCCGTGGTCGCGGGGACGCCGGCCGCGTCGTCGTGCTCACCAGCAGGTCCGGAGCCCTGGGCCGAACTCGCCAGCGCAGCGCTGGCGGTCTACGAGCTGCACGAGCGCCTCACCGGCGAGGACGCGCGCCCCACGAACCGGGCGCGGCGGTAGGCGGGCCGGGTCAGGCGCGGCGGGTCAGGCGGCGGTCGTCGTTGACGTGGGCGTAGTAGATGCCGATGAGCACGCCGCCGCCGATGAAGTTGCCCAGGAGCGCCACCGCGACGTTGCCGATGGCCGGCCACACGTCGATGCCCGGCCCGAAGCCGACGATGGTGAACAGGATGGTGTTGGCCACCGAGTGCTCGAGGCCAAGGAACGCGAAGATGAACACCGACATCACCATGGTGAGCGCCATGGTGATGGAGTCCTTGAGGAAGCCGTTGTAGACCAGCAGCATGGCCACGTTGATCATGAGGTTGCAGAGGATGGCACGGATGAACAGGTCCCCCACGCCGGACAGGGAGGCCATGTAGCCGAGCTTGATCTCCACCGCGGCGAGCATCTTCTCCTCGACGTGACCCGCGGTGAGCGTCGAGTAGCGCGCGAAGACGGCCAGCAGCAGCCCGCCGAGCGCGTTGCCCAGGAAGCACAGGCCCAGCAGCATGAGCCCGCGCAGCTGCCCCAGCCTGCGGTGGTACACCGCGATGGAGCTGACCATCATGTTGGAGGTGAGCAGCTCGGACTTGGTGTAGTAGATGAACACCAGCGCCCAGCCGAACACGAACGCGCCGACGGCCTTGCCGAGCCCGTAGCCGCCCTCGCCCAGGGAGTCGATGGAGTCGAAGACCGACAGCACCGTGAAGTACGCCACGTAGAACAGGCCGATGAGGATCCCCGCCATGGCGGCCCGCTGCAGGTACTGCAGGGTGATCCGCCGCGACATCTCCGCCTTGGTGTCGGCGGCCTCCAGCACGGCGTCGATGAAGAAGTGGCCCGGGAACAGGCGCTGGTATGTAGGATCCACGCGCCAAGTTTGACATGACTTAACTCGTCGCGATAGACCGGGGCGCACTAGTTTTCAATGTATTTTGTCAGAACATATTCTGGGACGTGCTGCGGTGGTCGATGGGTGACGTGTCGCACTTCCCGCGGAGGAGTGCCGGCAGTGGCGGTCACCTGTGACCGTGTTGAGCGTGAGGTGCTGCACTGGGGGACCGTTTCCGCGGTGGAGGCTCGCGTTGCATCCCGCAGAGGTGACGAGTGCGTCGGCTGGAGGCGTGACGGGGCGCACCCCGCCCACACCACGAACGCCAGTGCCCCCCGCTGTGCGCTACCGAGTAGGCTTGACTGTCTGTCTCAACCCAGAGGATGCAAAGAAGTTGACTGAATCGCGCTCGGACCTCGACCATGAGATCGCCCTTGAGCAGGCGCACGTGGACAAGGTGTACGCCAACCTGTCCACCGCCACGGCCAGCGCGAAGTCCATGGCTCAGCAGGGGCGCGAGATCTTCATCTCGGACCGCACCAACTTCCTCCGCGAGGAGGACAGCACCGCGCTGTTCGAGCGCGACGCCTTCGCCTACCAGGCCGCCCGCCGCCTCGCGATCCTCGACGCCGAGCACGAGGGCCTGGTCTTCGGCCGCATCGATCTGACCACCGACGAGGCCCGCTACATCGGCCGGATCGGCGTGCGCGACGAGGACTACGAGCCGCTGGTCATCGACTGGCGCGCCCCCGCCGCCGAGCCGTTCTACCGCGCCACGCAGGCCGAGCCCATGGACGTGGTCCGCCGTCGGGTGCTGCGCTGCCGCGACGACCGCGTGATCGGCATCGAGGACGACCTCCTCGACGGCTCCGCCGAGTCCGCGCTCCCCATCTTCGGCGAGGGCGCCCTCATGGCCGCCCTCAGCCGCGCCCGCGGCCGCACCATGCGCGACATCGTGGCCACCATCCAGTCCGAGCAGGACGAGGCCATCCGCGCCCCGTACCAGGGCGTCACCGTGATCGCCGGCGGCCCCGGCACGGGCAAGACGGTGGTGGCGCTCCACCGCGCCGCCTACCTCCTCTACACCAACCGCGCCCGCCTGGAGAGGGGCGGCGTGCTGGTGGTGGGCCCGTCGAACGTGTTCATGAACTACATCGAGCGCGTGCTCCCCAGCCTCGGCGAGGACTCGGTGGCGCTGAAGGCCATCGGGGGTGTCGCGGGGGACGTGCTCGGGCTGACCAGCGAGCGGGTCGACGAGGCCGAGGCGGCCACCGTCAAGGGCAGCCTCGCCATGCTGGGCGTGCTGCGCCGCCTGGTGCGCACCCCGCTGATCGACCAGCCCGAGGCGCTGCGCGTGCGGGTCACGGTCAAGGGCGAGGTCCTCGGCCTGGGCGAGCAGGAGCTGGCCCGCATCAGGGACCACGTCCTGGCCGGCACCAAGCTCAACCGCGGCCGGAGGCAGGCCACGGACCAGGTGGTGCACGCCCTGGTGCGCAAGTTCCCCGACGACGTGTCCATCGAGCCCGCGGAGCTCGAGGGCCGCGTACGGGACCACCCCAGCCTGGCCATGTTCATGAACGCCTGGTGGCCCACCCTCACCGCGACACGCGTGCTGGCCCGGCTGGCGGACCCCGCCGTCGTGGCCGCCGTCGCGCCCGAGCTGTCGCCCGCGCAGCGGGAGGCGCTGGTGCGCTCCTACGCGTGGCTGGCGGCCGACGACGACGAGCCGGAAATCGTGCGCGGCTGGTCCGTGGCGGACATCGCGCTGCTCGACGAGCTGATCGACGTGCTGGGCCCCGCCCCGGAGGATCCCGAGCCGGAGATGGACGTGTTCCTCGAGGGTGGGGACGTGCCCGAGGTGCTCAGCACTGCTGACCTGCTGCGCCACGAGCGCGTGATCGACCCCGACGACGACCCGCAGAGCACCTACGCGCACATCCTCGTCGACGAGGGCCAGGACGTGACCCCCATGCAGTGGCGGATGCTGCGCCGACGGGGCCCGCAGTCGTCGTGGACCATCGTCGGGGACCCGGCGCAGAGCTCGTACCCGCACCAGGACGAGACGTCGCGGGCGCTGGCGGAGCTCGTGGGCCGCGGCCCCAGCCGGACCTTCACGCTCAGCACCAACTACCGCTCCCCCAGCGAGGTGTTCGCGCTGGCGTCGAAGGTGATCATGAAGGTGTTCCCCGACGCGGACCTGCCCAGGGCGGTGCGCTCCACGGGCGTCGAGCCGCTGCTGGCCAGCACCACGCGGGCCGGGCTGCACGACGAGCTGCGCGCCCAGCTGCTCGAGCTGGCGGGGCAGGTGAGCGGGACGATCGGCGTGATCTGCCCGCCGTCGCTGATCCGCGACGTGCAGCTGTTCGTGATGCAGGACGTGCGGCTGCGGGAGTTCGAGAACCGGCTCATCGTGGTGACGGCGCTGCAGGCGAAGGGCCTGGAGTACGACGGCGTGGTGGTGGTCTCGCCGGACGGGATCGTCGCGGAGGCGCCGGGCGCGGAGCGGGTGCTCTACGTGGCGCTGACGCGGGCGACGCAGCGCATGGTCACCCTGGACGTGGACACCTCGCGCTGGCGGAGCCTGCTGGCCTGACGGGCATCGCCCCTGGTGAAGGTGAGCTTGTCAGCGCGCGTTTCTGAGGCTTCGAGGCCGCTTCGCGGCACCTCAGCCAGCGGGGTTGGCACCTCAGCCGGCGGGGGTTCGCACCGCAGCCAGCGGGGGTTGGCACCTCAGCCGGCGGGGGTTGACACCTCAGCCGGCGGGGTTGACACCTTGGCCGGCGGGGGTTCGGACCGCAGGCAGCGGGGTTGGCACCTCAGCCAGCGGGGGTTGGCACCTCAGCCAGCGGGGGTTGGCACCTCAGCCAGCGGGGGTTCGCACCTCAGCCAGCGGGGGTTTGGCACCTCAACCGGCGGAGGTTGGCACCTCAGCCTGCGGTCGCCTTCAGCTCGGCGAGCACCTCGCGGGTGGCCTTCGAGCGGTTCTGGGTGAAGAACTGCAGGCCGGGGGCGCCGGCGTCGAGCAGGCCGCGACACATCCGCACCGCGGAGGCCAGCCCGACCTCGCGCACCTCCTCCTTCGACGAGCAGGCCCGCAGCTCGGCGACGAGCGCGGCGGGCAGGTCGCGGCCGGAGAGGGCGGCGAAGCGCTCGATCTGGGAGATCACGGTGAGCGGCATGATCCCCGGGATGATCGGGATCTCACACCCCAGACCACTCATCCGCGACACCAGTTCCCCGTAGCGCTCACCCTCGAAGAACAGCTGCGTGATGGCGAACTCCGCCCCCGCCTCCACCTTGTCGAGCAGGATGCGGGCGTCGAGGTCCGGGTCGTTGCTGGTCTCGTGCGGGTTCGCGAACGCCGCGACACCTACGCAGAACTCGCCCTCCGCCTTCACGAACTTCACCAGCTCGGTGGCGTTGGCCAGGCCGTCGGGGTGCGCGGTCCACTCGCCGCCGCCGGGCATGTCGCCGCGGATGGCCAGGATGTTGGTCACGCCCGCCTCGCGGTACTCGGCCAGCGCCTCCGCCAGCTCGGCCTTCGACTGCCCCACGCACGTGAGGTGCCCCACCGTCAGCGGGCCGCCCGAGGCCGCGATCCGGCGGGTGGCGCGGATGGTCCGGTCCCGCCGCGACCCGTTCGCCCCGTAGGTCACCGACACGAACGACGGCTCCAGCGGGGCCAGCGCCTCGACGGCGGCCCACAGGATGGGCTCCTCGTCCTCGGACCGTGGGGGGAAGAACTCGAACGAGTACAAGGGACCCTGGGCGGAGCGGAACAGCTCCCCCACGGTCCGGAGGCTCGAAGCGGTCACAGGCATGGGCCAACAATACGAGCCGGGCTACTAAGCTCGATCCGTGAGCCGTTCCATGGACCCCTCCTCCCCGCTCGGTGCGCCGCTGATGTCCGCGGTCAGCGAAACCATCGACGCGTATCTGGCCGCGCAGGAGGAGATGCTCACCGCCGTCGGCGCCACCGCCCTGCTGGACGTGGCCCGCGAGGCCACCGCCGGGGGCAAGCGGCTGCGGCCCGCCTACTGCTACTGGTCCTACGTGGCCGCGGCCGGTCGGCCGGCCGACGACGCGCCCCTGCTGAAGGTGGCCTCCTCCCTGGACCTGCTCCACGTGAGCGCCCTGGTCCACGACGACCTCATCGACGCCGCGGACACCCGTCGGGGGCTGCCCGCCGCCCACAAGCGCTTCGAGGAGCTGCACGCCCGCAGCGGCGGCCGGGGGGACGCGGCGGAGTTCGGCACCTCGTCGGCCATCCTCCTGGGGGACCTGCTGCTGATGTGGAGCGTGGACCTGGTGGACTCCTCCGGCGCCGCGCACCTGGACCGGGCCCGCCCGCACCTCAGCGCGATGCGGGCGGAGGTGACGGCCGGGCAGTACCTGGACGTCGCGGCCCAGTACGGCGTGACCGGGGCGGCCACCGTCGCCGAGGAGCTGGAGGTGGCGCAGCGGGTGCTGGAGTACAAGTCCGCCAGCTACTCCATCCGCCGGCCGGCGCGGATCGGGGCCGCGCTCGGCGGCGCCGATGATGCGCTGATCGGGGCGCTGGGCGAGTTCGGCTCCATCATCGGGCGCGCCTTCCAGCTGCGCGACGACCTGCTCGGCGTCTACGGGGCGGCGGCCGTCACGGGGAAGCCCTACGGCGGCGACATCCGCGAGGGCAAGCGCACCGTCCTGGTCCTCACGGCCCTCGCCAGCGCCGCGCCGGAGGACGCCACCGAGCTCGACCAGCTCCTCGGCGCCCCCGGCCTCACCGACGACGACGTCACCCGCGCCGCCTCCCTCATCGACGCCTCCGGCGCCCGCGCACACGTGGAGGCCATCATCGACGACAGCCTCTCCCGCGCCCTGGGCGTGCTGGACGGGGCGCACCTCACCACCGACGGCCGCACCGCGCTGGGCGAGCTCGCCGCGCGAAGCGTGCAGCGTGAACACTGACGCCGAGCTCTCCGGCCTGACGGCCGCCGAGGTCACCGCCCGCATCGAGGCCGGGCAGGTCAACAGGCTGCCCGCCCGCTCGGGCCGCAGCACGCTGGACATCGTGCGCGCCAACGTGGTCACCCGCGTCAACGGCATCCTGTTCGTGCTGTTCGTCATCGTGCTCGCCACGGGCAGCCCGGCGCAGGGCGCGTTCGCGATGCTCATCGTGGCCAACTCGATCATCGGCATCGTGCAGGAGCTGCGGGCCAAGCGCACCCTGGACAACCTGGCGGTGGTGGGCGAGGCGCACCCCGTCGTGCTGCGCGGCGGGGAGCGCCGTCAGATCGCGCGCGACGACGTGGTGCTCGACGACCTGATCCTCATCTACCCGGGAGACCAGATCGTCGTGGACGGCTCGGTGGTGGCGGCCGACTACCTCGAGGTGGACGAGTCGATGCTCACCGGCGAGGCGGATCCGGTGGCCAAGGAGCCCGGCGACGGCATGCTCTCGGGCGCCTTCGTCGTGTCCGGCTCCGGGGCCTACCGGGCGGAGAAGGTGGGTGCGGAGGCCTACGCGGCCCAGCTCACCGCGCAGGCGGCGAAGTTCACGCTGGTGCACTCGGAGCTGCGCCAGGGCATCAACCAGATTCTGCGCTACGTGTCCTACCTGCTGATCCCGGTGGGCGCGCTGACCATCTACGTGCAGTTCAGCCAGCCGGACACCACCTGGCAGGAGTCGGCGCTGCGGATGGTGGGGGCGCTGGTGCCGATGGTGCCCGAGGGCCTGGTGCTGCTGACGTCGATGGCCTTCGCGCTGGGGGTGATCCGGCTCGGGCGGCGGCGGTGCCTGGTGCAGGAGCTGCCCGCCATCGAGGGGCTCGCGCGGGTCAGCGTGGTGTGCGCGGACAAGACGGGCACGCTCACGCAGAACACCATGACGCTGGCCGAGATCATCGAGGTGGACGGCGGCGGCCCGGCCCGCACGCGCGAGGTGCTGGCCCAGCTCGTGAGCGCGGACCCGGCGCCCAACGCGTCGCTGCAGGCGGTGGCGGCCGCCGTCGGGGTCGCGGCGCGGCCCTGGCCCGTGACGGCGCGCGCCCCGTTCACGTCGGCCAGGAAGTGGTCCGGGGCCACCTTCGACGGCGAGGGCTCCTGGGTGCTCGGCGCGCCCGACGTGCTGGCCGAGCCCGCCGCCGCCGCGCGGGCCGACGTGATCGCGGCCTCGGGGCGACGGGTGCTCCTGCTGGGCCGGGCCTCCGGCCCCGTCGACGCCCCGACCGCGCCGGGGCCGGTGGTGCCCGTCGCGCTGGTGGTGCTGGACCAGCTCACGCGCCCGGACGCGAGCGAGACCCTGGCCTACTTCCAGGAGCAGGGCGTGCGCCTCAAGGTGATCTCCGGGGACAACGCGGCCTCCGTCGGCGCCGTGACCCGCTCGCTGGGCGTCGACATCGGCGACCCGATCGACGCCCGCACCCTCCCCCCGGCCGGGTCCGAGGAGCTGGCCGAGGCGGTGGACACCAACGACGTGTTCGGGCGGGTCACCCCCGAGCAGAAGCGGCAGATGGTGGGCGCGCTGCAGAGCCGCGGCAACGCCGTCGCGATGACCGGCGACGGCGTCAACGACGTGCTGGCCCTCAAGGACGCGGACCTCGGGGTGGCGATGGGCTCGGGCGCGCCGGCCACCCGCGCGGTGGCGCAGATCGTGCTGCTGGACGACAGGTTCGCCACCCTCCCCTACGTGGTGGCGGAGGGGCGCCGCGTGATCGGCAACATCGAGCGCGTGGCGAAGCTGTTCCTCACCAAGACCATCTACGCCGTGGGGCTGGCGCTGGTCACCGGGCTGATGGGGCTGCCCAACCCGTTCCTGCCGCTGCAGATGACCATCGTGGGCTGGTTCACCATCGGCATCCCGGCCTTCCTGCTGAGCCTGGCGCCCAACCGGGAGCGGGCGCGGCCAGGGTTCGTGCGCCGCACGCTGACGGTGGCGGTGCCGTGCGGGCTGATCGTGACGACGGTGTCCGTGGTCACCTACGTGGTGACCCGCGGCTTCGGGGAGGTCTCCGACGCGGTGCAGCACCAGGCGTCGACGGCCACGCTGATCGCGTTGATCATGACGGCCACGTGGGTGCTGGCCACGGTCGCGCGGCCCTACTACTGGTGGCGGCTGGGCCTGGTGGCGTTCGCGTACTCGTTCTACTTCGTCATCTTCGCGGTGCCCGTGTGGCACGACCTGCTGACCATCGACACGACCAACCCGGCGGCCCTCACTGTGGGGCTCATCGCGGGGCTGGCCGGGATGGCGGCGGTGGAGGCGGCCTGGTGGATCACCGCGATGGTCAGAGGCGACTCCACCCGCCTGTGGGCCCCTCCCGTCAGGCCGTGAACGCGTCGTCGCCGTAGGCCTCGGCGCCGGGCTCCGACACCCAGGCGGCCCTCAGCGCCGCGGCCAGCTCCTCGGTCACCGCGAAGGGGTCCGAGGAGCGGAAGACCGCCGTCGACACCGCCACCCTGCGCGCCCCCGCCCCGATGACGGAGGAGACGTTGCCCGGCTCCACCCCGCCGGCCGCGAACCACACCGGCCCGGCGGGCAACGACATCGGCGGGTAGCGCCGCGCCATCTCCTCCAGCGCGTCGGTGGCCCGGCCGTCCTCGACGGCGGGCCCCACGAAGGCGAAGCTGAACGGGTCCCCGTCCACCGCGTCGGCCTGGTCCGCGCCGTCGATGGAGCGGCCGAGCAGCGCGAACTCGTGCGGCCGGCGGAACCCGAAGGGGCGCCAGCCGGGCCTGCGGTAGTACACGACGTCCGCCTTGCAGGCCTCGCCCACGTCGGCGGAGTCAGTGGCCACGATGGTCTGCAGCCCGAACAGCCGCCTGCGGGCCACGTCGATGACCTGGGCGGCCTCCTCCACGCTGCGCTCGCCGCGGGTGAAGAGCAGCAGGTCTGCGCCGTGGGCCGCGAAGTCCGCCGCCTCCGGTTCGGCGTGGTCCGGCGGGACGACGAGGGCGAGCCGCGCCATGCGCAGGCGGGTCTTGAGTCCGACGAGTGCGGTCATGGGCGCCAATCTATCCCCGGCGGGCGCGTTGTTCGGGGCTTAGGACCGGACTCGCCGCCGCGTCGAGGATGGTTGTGGGGCGTCGCCGCACTACACTCGGACTCCAAGACGGGCTCGTACGGCCTCTTCCCCGACCGTGCATGGAGTGGTATGAACAGCACTTTCGACCCGTTGGTCGGTCACGTGCTCGACGACCGCTACGAGATTGTGGCGAAGGTGGCGCGCGGTGGCATGGCCACGGTCTATCGCGCGCGCGACCTGCGCCTGTCGCGCGCGGTTGCGGTCAAGGTGATGCGCAGCGACCTCGGCGAGGACGACGAGTTCGCCGCCAAGTTCGACCGCGAGGCCCGCTCCGCCGCGGTGATCAGCCACCCCGCCGTCGTCAGCGTCTTCGACCAGGGCACGTCCCAGGGCCAGCCGTACATCGTGATGGAGTTCATCGACGGCGAGACCCTGCGCCGGGTGATCAGCCGGGAGGCGCCGCTGACCCCGGACCGGGCGCTGGAGATCTTCGAGCAGGTGGCCGCCGCGCTGGCGTGCGCGCACGAGGCCGGGGTGGTGCACCGCGACATCAAGCCCGAGAACGTGATGATGACCACGCGCGGGCAGGTGAAGGTGGCCGACTTCGGGCTGGCCAGGCAGGTGGGGTCGCCGCAGATGACGGCCACCGGCGTGCTCGTCGGCACGGCCAGCTACCTGCCGCCGGAGCTGGTGACGCACTCGCGGCCGGACGCCCGCAGCGACATCTACTCCGCCGGCGTGGTGCTGTTCGAGATGCTCACCGGCCGCAAGCCCCACACGGGCGAGAACAACTACCAGATCGCCTACCGGCACGTGAACGTGGACATCGAGAAGCCGTCGGAGCGGCTCTCGGAGGTCGGGCACGGCTCGGACTGGCAGATCCCGGACTACGTGGACACCCTGGTGCTGGCGTGCGTGGCGCGGGACCCGCGGGCGCGTATCGCCGACGGCCGCGAGCTGCTGACCGCCGTGCGGCGGGTGCGGCACGAGCTGTCGCGCACCGGTGGGTCGGACAACCCGGCGCTGGCCGCGGCCATCCTGCCCGCCAGCCCGCCGGAGGACGAGACGGCGCAGGTGTACCCCCGGACGGCGGAGCGGCCCAGGCCCACGTCGCCCAACTCGCCCGAGACGGTCGTCGTACGGCGCGATGGCGGGTGGGCTGCCGGTGTCGCGGCGAGTGGTGCTGGTGTCGCGGCTGGTGCTGGTGTCGGGGCTGGTGCTGGTGTCGCGGCGGGCGGTGGTGTCGCGGCGGGCGCTGGTGTCGCGGCGGGCGTCGCCGGCCGGCCGGGCTTCTCGCAGCCCGGGTCCTCGCCGGTGTCGCCGCGGCCGCACGCGGGCTCCGGCCCGCGGAGCCACCGCACGCCCGTCTTCCCTCAGCTGCAGATCTCCCACTCCCCGGTGCACCGGCGCCGTCGCGGGGTGATCGCGGTGCTGCTCGTGGTGCTGCTGACCGCCGGCGCGGGCTTCGGCTCGTGGTGGTGGATGGCGGGGCGGTTCACCACCGTTCCGGCCATGACCAACCTCAACGCGGCCAAGGCCACGGAGGCGGCCACGGCGAACGCCCTCGAGGTGACGCAGAGCGAGGCCTACTCGGAGACGGTGCCGGCCGGCCTGGTGATCAGCACGGACCCGACGGCGGGAGACCGGCTGCTGCGCGGCTCCACCGTCGCCATCGTGCTGTCGAAGGGGCCCGAGCGGTACCCCATGCCGGAGGTGGTGGGCGCCACCCGCGAGGCGGCGGAGAAGGCGATCACCGACGGCCGGATGACGGTGGGCACGGTCACGGAGGCGTTCTCGGAGACCGCACCGATCGGGCAGGTGCTGACGGCGTCGCAGGAGGCGGGGGCACAGCTGAAGCCGGGCACGGCGATCGACCTGACGGTGTCGAAGGGCCCGGAGCCCATCCGCATCCCTGACTTCACCGGCGACACCGCGGACAACGCGTCCGCGGAGCTGCAGAAGCTGGGGTTCAAGGTCACGGTCACGGAGGAGAACTCCGCGACGGTGGAGGCGGGCCGGGTGATCCGCCAGGACCCGAAGACCGGCAACGGCAAGCGCGGGGACACGGTCACGGTCGTCAAGTCCCTCGGCCCTGTCATGGTGCAGATCCCCGCGGTGCGCCTGAAGAGCACCGACGAGGCGAAGAAGATCCTCGAGGACCTGGACCTGAAGGTGGAGGTGCGCATGTCGTCGGACTTCCCGATCGCGTTGAACATCGCCTCGGGGACGGACCCCGCCGAGGGCACGTCGGTGCCGGTGGGCTCGACGGTGGTCCTCTTCGTCGCCTGACCGTTCCGTCGCCGTCGTTCCCGTGGCTGGGTGATGCGTTGAGCCTGACACGGCTCTCAAAGGGCCACGTTGAGCCTGACACGGCTCTCGGTGAGGGGCGTTGAGCCGGAATCGAGGGTCAACGGCCAGGATCCCGACTTTGATCGTTCCAGCCGCGACGACATCCAGATCCGGCTCAACACGACGGCGACGCGACCACCAGCCCGCTCGCGGTAGCGTGTCCCGGTGACTCTCCCCCGCACCGCCTGGCTTCCGGTGGCCGCGCTGCTGGCCGCCGCCGTCGCGTGGGGGTCCACCGTCGTGGTGACGAAGAGCGCGTTCGCGACGATGTCGCCGCTGGGGGTGGTCGCGCTCCGGCTGATCCTCACCGGCGTCACGCTGGCCCTCCTCTTCCCGCGACACCTCCGCATGCCCGTCCGCGAGGCCACGACCGGCGCCGGGCTGGGGCTGCTGCTCTTCGCCGGCCTCGCCACCCAGACGCTCGGGCTGCGGCTCATCGCGCCGTCGACCACCGGCTTCCTCACGGCCACCTACGTCATCTTCACCGCCCTCATCACGGCGGTCTTCCTCCGCCAACGGCAGCCCACCTCGACCTGGGCGGCGGTGATCCTGACGGTGATCGGCATCTCGGTGCTTGCAACCGGCCACGACGGCGACTCGAGCAACTTCGCCGTCGGCGGCTCGCTCACGCTGCTGAGCGCCGCCATCTACGCGGTGCACATCGTGCTGCTGGGGCGGCAGGTGACCAGGCGCAACGTGATCCACCTCACCCTCGCGCAGGCCGCGGCCGGCACCGCCGCCAGCCTCGTCATGTGGGCGTGGCTGCGCGAGCCGCTCCCCACCGATGCCGTCTCGTGGGGGCAGCTGCTCTACCTGGGGATCGTGTGCGGGGCCCTGGCCCTGCTGCTGCAGAGTTGGGGGCAGAGCCATGTCGCGGCCACCCCGGCGGCGGTGATCATGTGCACCGAGCCGCTGTGGGCGGCGGTGTTCGCCGTGGGGTTCGGGGTCGAGCCGTTCACCATGACGATGCTGGCCGGCGGCTCCCTCGTGATGGGCGCCCTCCTCCTCGCGGTGCTCCCCCGTCGCGGCCCGGCGATCCCCGAGGCGGCGTCCGTCCGCTGAGCGGGCCCACGCCCTGCAGCTTTCTACCCATGCAGCGGCATCTGCACATATCCGCAGATGTCGCTGTATGGGTAGAAAAGTGCAGACCCACCCGAGGGCCGAACACCCCCGTGACCCCTCCTCCTGCCAGAATCACCCCCATGTCCGAGATCGTGTGGATCCTGTTCGCCGTCGTCGCTCTGGCCGCCGTCGGGGGCGCCGTCTGGGGCATCCGGCGGCACCTGTACGTCAAGGAGCTCACGGGGCGTGGCTGGACGTTCGTCAGCTCGCCGTCGATCGACGTGGCCTACGGCTTGAACGTGCCGCCGTTCGGCCTGGGGTTCGAGCGCGATGTCGACGACCAGATCCTCGGCCGCGCCTCGGACGGCACCGGGTTCTCCGCCTTCAGGTACCGGTGCTCGGACTGGAGGTCAGGCGGGTACGTGGTCACCATGCCGCTGCCGCGGCCCCTCGCCCCGGCCGAGGTGTTCCACGCCACCGGCGCGCAGCTGGCCCTCGGTCAGCCCATCACGACGGGCGACGTGTCGGCGGCCGCGGGCGATCCCGCGTACGCGCGTGCCCTGCTCGACGCCGCCGGCCCTGCCCTCACCGGCCCCTACCGGGTCACCGTCGACGGCTCGCACGTGGTCCTCATCGACGCGCCCAAGGCGGCCGACGGGCTGGCGGCCGCCGTCGAGCAGCTGGCCGCGACACGCGCGCGGATCCTGGACTCCCCTGCCGCGACCTTCGTGGCCCCGCCTCCCCCGCCGTCGCTCAGCTTCTACGGCCGGCCGGACTGGACCTACGTGCCCCGCGACGACTCCTACCTCGACCTCCTCGAACACACCGGCGGCGGCCGCAACCACCGCGCCAGCGACATCATCTTCTCCGACAACGACGGCCTCCCCTTCCTGCGCCTGCGGCACGACTGGGAAACCACTCACACCCGCACCGACTCCGAGGGCCGCACCCACACCGAGACCCGACACCACCGCGAGGAGCTGTGCGAGTTCCGCACCACGTTCCCGTTCGGGGAGCTGTCGGTGAACTGGGGGCTGCTGGGCGGGGTGCAGAAGTTTGAGTGGGAGGAGTTCAACCGGCGCTTCAAGGTGCGCGCCGGCAATCCACGCTTCGCGTCGGACGTGATGCACCAGCGGCAGATGGAGTACCTGATGGGTTGCGGCGCGGCGAAGTTCGCGGTGTCCGGGGACCGGATCATGGTGGGCGACGGCGGCGACTGGCAGCCGGCGGACATCGAGCGCGCCTCCCGGTTGCTGCACGGCTTCTTCGCCCGGGTGCCGGACTTCGTGTGGCAGCAGTTGGGCGCGTGGCCGCGCCCCATCCCCGAGCTGGCCTACGACGCCTGACCTCCGCCGCCTCGGAGCCCGGTGACGGGGCGCCCGGGGAGTGGCCGGCTGGGATGGGGGTTGAGCCAATGGATGGGTTCGCGGAGCGGGTCACGCTCAGCTCAAGCGGGCGGCTCGCCGCGAACCCATCCATTGGCTCAACCCCCCCACCCAACCACCGAGCGGGCAGGCCAGGCAGGGGTGGCCGCGAAGGCGGCGCCGTTAGGCGCCGGCGGGAGAGGTGGTCAGGCCGACGCGGCGGCCAGGGCGGCGCCGATGATGGCCCCCGCCTCGCGGCACTGCTCCTCGGTGACGTCCATGTGGGTCACGGCCCGCAGCGACGACGGCCCCAGCACGCTGATCCGCACGCCCTTCTCGGCCAGCCCCGCCGCGACCCCGGGTGCCCCCTCCACGGGGATCATCACGATGTTGGTCGCCACGGCCGCCTCGTCGACCGCCCCGGGGCAGGCCTCGTTGATGGCCCTGGCAAGCGACGACGCCGCCCGGTGGTCCTCCACGATCCGCCCCATGTTGTGCTCGACGGCGTACAGTCCTGCCGCCGCGAGCAGCCCCGCCTGACGCCACCCGGCGCCCAGCCGCTTGCGCTGCACGCGGGCCCGCGCCATCTCGTCGGCCGTGCCCACCAGGACAGAGCCGACGGGGGCGCCGAGCCCCTTGGAGAGGCAGAACGAGACGGTGTCGAACAGGGATCCGTAGTCGCTGAGCGGCCGGCCGGTCACCGCGACGGCGTTGGCCAGCCGCGCCCCGTCGAGGTGCGTCGCGACCCCCAGGGCCCGCGCGCCCTCGCTCAGCGCGACGAGCTCCTCGAACGTCTGCACCGTGCCGCCGCCGAAGTTGTGGGTGTCCTCCACCGCGACGCAGGCGGTCTCCACCAGGTACGGCCGGCAGTTGACGGCCACCATGGCGAGGGCGTCGTCGGCCACAAGCTTGCCCGCGGAGGACCCCCACGTCCGCATGGTCACCCCGTGCAGGGCGCCGTGGGCGCCCATCTCGGCGCGCGCGATGTGCGCGTACGCGTCGCACAGCACCTCACGCCCGGGCTCGGTGTGCAGCCAGACGCCGAGCAGGTTCGACAGCGACCCCGTCGCGCAGAACAGCCCCGCCTCCTTGCCGAACAGCGCCGCAACCCTGGCCTCCAGCGCCGCGACACTCGGGTCCTCGCCGTACACGTCGTCGCCGACGGGGGCCTCGGCCATGGCCGCGATCATCGCGGCGCTGGGCCGCGTGACCGTGTCGGAGCGGAGGTCGATCACAGCTCCTTGGCCTTGTACTCCTGGACGGGGTTCACCCGCCCGAGCCGGTTGGAGCGCAGCCGCTGGGCGACGGTGAACGCCAGCTCCAGGGACTGGTTGCGGTTGAGGCGGGGGTCGCACACCGTCTCGTAGCGGTTGGCCAGGTCGTCCTCGACGAGGTTCATCACGCCGCCGACGCACTCGGTGACGTCGTCGCCGGTGAGCTCCACGTGCAGGCCGCCGGGCCAGGTGCCCAGCTGCTCGTGCACGTCGAAGAAGCCGTTGACCTCGTCGACGACGTCGGTGAAGGACCGCGTCTTGTAGCCGTTGGCGGCCTCGAACGTGTTGCCGTGCATGGGGTCGCACACCCAGGCCACCTTGCGGCCGCTGGCCTCGACGCCCGCGATCACGCCGGGCAGCACGTCGCGCACTTTCTTCGCGCCCATGCGCGTGATGAAGGTGATGCGGCCGGGGATCCGGTCCGGGTCCAGCCGGTCCGCGAGCGCGATGGCCTGCTCGGCGGTCGTGGTGGGGCCGAGCTTGATGCCGAGCGGGTTCTGCACGCGGCGCAGCAGCTCCACGTGGGCGCCGTCGAGCTGACGGGTGCGCTCCCCGATCCACAGCATGTGGCCGGAGCAGGTGTAGAGCTCCTGCGAGCGGGAGTCCACCCGGGTGAGCGCGCGCTCGTACTCCAGGAGGAGCGCCTCGTGGGAGGCGTAGAAGTCGACGGTGTTGAGGGCGTCGTCGTGGACGCCGCAGGCCACCATGAACGCGAGCGCGCGGTCGATCTCCGAGGCGAGCTCCTCGTACTCGGCCTCCACCTCGGAGTCGCGCACGAACTGGGCGTTCCAGGTGTGGACGCCGCGCAGGTCGGCGAAGCCGCCCTTGACGAAGGCGCGCACCAGGTTGAGGGTCGCGGCCGAGGAGTTGTAGACCTGCAGGAGGCGCTTCGGGTCGTGCGCGCGGTCCTCGGGAGTGAAGTCGAAGCCGTTGATGGCGTCGCCGCGGTAGGCCGGCAGCGACACGCCGCCGCGGGTCTCGTCGTCCTTGGAGCGCGGCTTGGCGTACTGCCCGGCGATGCGCCCCACCTTCACGACGGGGACCTGCGCCGCGTAGGTCATCACCACGGCCATGGACAGCTGGACCAGCAGCTTGGACTTGATGTTCTGCGCGGTGACGGCGTCGAAGGTCTCGGCGCAGTCGCCGCCTTGGAGGAGGAAGGCGCGCCCGGCGGCGACGTCGGCCATCTTGGCGCGCAGGTCGTCGCACTCGCCGGCGAACACCAGCGGGGGCAGGGCCTCGAGCGCGTCGATGGTCTTGTCGAGGACGGCCTGGTCCGGGTACGTGGGCTGCTGGACCATCGGCAGCGCGCGTAGTTCTTCCCGGGAGATGATGCTCGTCATGCCCGGTAGGTTACTGCACCGTAGGGAATCGCCCCGCCTCCGCGTGCCCGGGTGGACTCCCGCGGTCCCCCGACCCCGAGCACCGCTGGTTGCGCATTCCGCTGGGTGGGGGGACGCGACGTGTCCGCGGAGCGGTGGATGAGGGGGACCGGTCGCGGTGGGTCGGGCGTTGGGCGAGGCACGCCGGCGGTTTTGGGCGTGCCGAGGGCGCCCATGGGCGAGGCCGGTCCCCCTCAGCCGCCGCGGAACCCAGCAGACACCCCTAGCCAGACTCACGCCGAGGGGTCGTGGAGGCCCTGGTCGATGGCGTACAGCGTCAGCTCCACCCGGTTGTGCAACTGGAGCTTCTTCAGCACGCTCGCCACGTGGTTCTGCACCGTGCGGTGCGAGACGAACAGCTCGTCGGCGATCTCCCGGTAGGCCATTCCCTTCGCCACGCGTCGGAGCACCTCAACCTCCCGCGACGTCAGGGCCGGCCCCGCCTCGTTGGGGAACCTCGCCTCGCTGACCAGGCGCCGGAACTCCCCCAGCACCAGGCCGGCGAGCCCCGGCGTGAACACCGCGTCTCCTGCGGCGGTGCGGCGGACGCCGTCGATCAGCTCCTCCTTGGACGCCGACTTCACCAGGTACCCCTTCGCGCCGGCCTTCATGGCGCGCAGCACGTCGTCGCGCTCGCCGGAGGCGGAGATGACGAGCACGGGCAGGTCCGGGAAGTCGCGCAGGAGGATCTCGATGCAGGTGGCGCCGTCGGGCTCGGGGATCTTGAGGTCCATCACCACGATGTCCGGGCGGGCGGCCCGCGCCCGCGTCACGCACTCGGTGCCGCTCTTGGCCACGGCCACGATGTCGAAGCCCACCTCGGTGAGGTCCTCGCTGAGGGCGTCGATCCACATGGGGTGGTCGTCGACGATCATGACCCGCCGTCGCTCCGGCACCGTCGCCTGCGTCATCGCCGTCCTCCCTGCCCGGCCCCCAGCGGGATCCGCAGCTCCCATTCGGTGCCGGTGCCGGGGGTGGTCTTCAGCATCGCGGAGCCGCCGAGGGTGCCCATCCGGCCGACGATGGACTCCTTGATGCCCATCCGTCCGGCCTCCGCGGCCTGCACCACCTCGTCGGGGGTGATGCCGACGCCGTTGTCGCGGACCCAGAGGATCACCTCGTCCGGGCGCTCCTGGTCCAGCAGGATCCAGGTGTGGACGTTGTCGCCGGCGTGGGCCTCGACGTTCTTGAGGATCTCGACGAGGGCGGCCTCCACCTCGTCACGCAGCTGCCGCGGCACCATGGCCCCGCCCGCCATGGTGGAGACGGTGGTGCGGGCGGACTCGTAGCGGTGGAGTGTGGCGGCGAGGTCCACCCGCTCGGTGTCCTCGACCGTGGCGATCTCGCGGTCCTGCAGCAGCACCCGCAGCTGCGCTTCGGACTCGCGCGCCAGCTCCGCCAGCAGCACCCCGCGACCCCCCAGCGTGGGGCCCTCCCGCTCCACCAGCGCCAGCACCTGGAGGGCGCCGTCGTGCACGATCCGCGAGAGGCGGGCCCGTTCGGCCAGCGCGCCGGCGCGGGCGCGCTCCTCCTCGCGCTCGGCGAGGGTGGCGCGGAACTGCTCGATGAGCACCCCGAGGCAGGCGATGAGGATGACGGTGACGAACGCGGCGCCCAGGCGCTGCAGCTCGAAGTGCGACGGCACGCCCAGCAGCGCGGCCGAGGTGACCAGGGCGAAGCCGACCCCCCATCGCGTGCCGAGGAAGATCGCCGCGTAGGCGGCGCACCCGCCGATCCAGTACCCGGCCAGCGACAGCGGCGCCCCCCCGGGCGGGACGGTGAGCGCGGTGACGAGGATGAGGGCCACCGTCATGCCGAGGTCCGCGACGTGCGCCTGCCAGGTGCGGTGGGCGGGCGCGCGCAGCCGCCAGGAGATGAACACGTGCCAGGCGATCAGCACCGCCGTGGCCGCGACCACGCCCAGCGACCGGTCCGTGTAGTGCACCACGAAGAACAGGTTGACGAACACCGCGTGCAGGCCGAGCAGCGAGCGCGCCACCACCGCGACGGCGTAGACGCGGCCGAGGAGGTCTGTGGGGTCGCGGAAGCCGCTGCGCGTGGGGCGCAACCAGCTGAAGCTCGGCAGCCGCACGGTGAACTCACTCACCTGGTTGCTTCGCCTCCAGCTGGGGCTTCTCACCGCCGCCGGGGCGGGGCACGACGAAGGCGTCAGAACCCGTCTCGGCGAGGTCGCCGTGCTTGACGCGGGCGGCGTAGACGTCCGCGTACTCCTGGCCGGTGAGCCGCTGGATGGCCGCGAGCACCTCGTCGGTGACCCAGCGCAGCACCTTGGTGTTGCCGGGCACGTGGGCGAACTCGGAGAAGTTCAGCGGCTTGCCGATGATGACGACGGGGCGCCTGGCCCACGGGATGCCCAGGGGGCCCTTGTGGGACTTGGTGCCGATGACGCCCACGGGGATCACGGGCACGTCGTTGGCCAGCGCGATGCGCGCCATGCCGGTCTTTCCCTTGTACAGGCGGCCGTCGGGCGAGCGGGTGCCCTCGGGGTAGATGGCGACGACGCGGCCCTCGGCCAGCACGTCGGAGATGGCGCCGAGTGCGTCGGCGCTGGCCCGGCCGCCGCTGCGGTCCATGGGCACCATGCCCACCACGGTGAGGAACCAGGCCAGGGCCTTGGCCCCGAATCCGCCCTGGCCGGCGAAGAGCTCGGCCTTGGCGGGGAAGGTGAGGGGTCGCGGCATCATGGCCGGGACGACGAGGGAGTCGAGGGCGGCGATGTGGTTGCTGGCGAGGATGGCCCCGCCGGTGCGGGGGAAGTTCTCGGCCCCGATGACCTTGGCGCCGTAGCCGTACTTGACCAGGGGGTGGGCCAGGAGGGTCTTGAAGAAGCGGTACCACATGCGCGGCAGTCTATGACAGCGCCCGGTCCGTCGACCTCGTCCCGAGAAGCTCGGCGTACGCGTCGCGGGCGGTCGGCCTCGCCGCCGTCGCGCCTGCCTTGCGTCTCGGCGCCTGCCCTACGTCACGACGCCTGCCCTACGTCACGACGCCTGCCTTACGTCCAGACGCCTGCCTTACGTTCGACGGCGCCAGCCATACTGCGAATCGCCTGCACTACAGCGCAGGCGCCAAACGATAAGCCAGGCGCCACCGTCGCGCCTGCCCTAATTGCGGAAGCCTGCCCTACGTCCCCACGCCTGCCTTGCCTCTCGGCGCCTGCCTTACGTCCAGACGCCTGCCAAAGGTTCGACGGCGCCAGCCATACTGCGATCGACCTGCACTACAGCGCAGGCGCCAAACGATAAGGCAGGCGCGCCAGCAGTGACGGGCCCCTCCGGCGGCCCCACTTCCCATCGGGCTGGACCACATCCGGCCTATCCTCGGTGCATGTCCCTCTCGACACTCTTCTCCCGACCCGCCGCGACATCAGTCTGGCCCGAGGCCCGCCCGCTCCACATCGGCGACGGCGACATCGGCGTGGTGATGAGCCACGGCTTCACCGGCTCGGTGGCGTCCATCCGGCCGTGGGCGGAGGCGCTGGCCACCCCCGCCGACGAGTACCCGGGCGCCCGCGTCGTCGCGCCCCGCCTCCCGGGGCACGGCACCACGTGGCAGGACATGGCGCGCACCCGCTGGTGGGACTGGTTCGGCGCACTCGAGGACGCCTACCTGGAGCTGGCCACCCAGCACAGGAAGGTCTTCGTGGCCGGCCTGTCGATGGGCGGGGCGCTGGCCCTCCACCTGGCCGCCCGCCACACCGTCGCCGGGGTGCTGCTGGTCAATCCCGCGGTGGCGACGAGGGACTGGCGGATCAAGGCCGCGTCGAAGGTCCGGGGGTTCGTCCCCGCGCAGAACGGCATCGCCTCCGACATCGCCCTCCCCGGCGCGGTGGAGCCCGCCTACCCCAAGTTCTCGGTCCAGAGCCTGGGCACCATGACCGACCTGTGGCGCGAGGCGCGCGCCGGCCTTCGGCGCATAGAGGCGCCGGTGCTGCTGATGCGCTCCCCGCTGGACCACGTCGTCGACGACCTGTCGGCCGAGATCATCCGCCGGGAGATCCGCGACGTGCGCTTCGCCTCGCTGGACCGCAGCTACCACGTGGCGACGTTGGATTACGACGCGGACGTCATCGTGGCGGAGTCGCGGCGCTTCATCTCCGCAGTCCACTGACTTCATCCCGCCCGCCGTCGTTGTCAGCGTGCCTTCGCAGGCTTCGAGGCAGCGCGACTCCTCGGCCAGCGATGAGGGGCAACCCGGCCCAGCAGTCTTAACCGGTCAAGGCCGGGGGATGGCGGCCGACCCCGACACCCGCTTCGGGCACATGACACGAGGGCCACCCGCACAGCGGATGGCCCTCGTGGAGGTTCTGGGGAACTCAGCCGATGACGCGGCGCACGCCCGTGATCGGCATCGAGTTCAGGCCGGCGACGTTGACGCCGCTGCGGGGGTTGGCCGCGTGGACGATCTTCCCGCCGCCGACGTAGAGCGCGACGTGGCTGACGGGGCTGTAGTAGAAGACGAGGTCGCCCGGCTTGATCTCCGACAGCGACACCTTCCGCCCGGCGCCCGAGTACTGCGCCTTCGACGAGCGCGACAGGGTGATCCCCACCTGGCGGTAGGCGTAGCTGGTGAGGCCGGAGCAGTCGAAGGTGTTCGGGCCGGAGGTGCCCCACACGTAGCGGCTGCCCACCTTGGCCATGGCGGCGTTGATGGCGCCCTGCACGCGGTCCGAGGTGTTGCCGTCGACGACGGGGGCCGCGGCCTGCGTCGACGACGACGACGAGGAGGTGGTCTCGCGGGAGCGGCTGGTGCTTGCAGCGGCGGCGGTGCGGGCCTCGGCCGCGGCCTGGGCGGCTGCGGCGGCGGCCTCACGCTCGGCCTCGATGGCCGCGAGGCGCTGCCGCTCCTCCTCGGAGAGGCGGTCGTAGACGCGCTGCGCCTCGGCCTCCTTGGCCTCGAACTCCTTGGCGAGGGCGGTCTTGGCCTCGACCTCCTTCTTGACGACGGCCTCGGTGGCCGCGGCGTCCTGACGGAGGGTGTTGAGCTTGGCCTGGTCCAGCTGGAGCTGCTGCACGCCGGCGTTGGAGCGGTCGAGCTCGCTCTGGTAGGTGGCCAGGCCGCTGAGGAAGTTGTCCGAGTCACTGCTGGTGAGCAGCTGCGCGGTGACGGAGAACGAGTCGTTGCGCATCTGGTGGGAGGCGACGTCGCCCATCTCGTCGGCGAGGGTGGCGACCTTCGCCTCCTGCGTCTGCAGGTCTGCGGTGATGGTCTTGAGCTTGGCCTCGGCCTGCTGGGCGCGGTCGTGGGCTTCGATCAGCTCCTGGTCCAGCGCCGAGGACTCCTGATGGATCCGGGCCAGTTCCTCGCGGGCCTTCTCGACGGCGGCCGGGTCAGCCTGGGCGGCGATGCCCATGGTGGCGACGAGGGCGGCGGCGGTGATGCCGGTGAGGATGAGGCGGACTCGGTTCACGTGTACTCCAAGCGTTGGGCAAGTCTGAGAGAATCTTAAGCGAGACTCAGCCTCTTCTCAAAATGTCCACGAAAGTTAGTGCCCTGGCGCTCTCAAGACGTGTCCGAGCGGCCGTGAGTGCCCCGGCACGGTGGGGTCAACGGCTGCCGAGCCGGGTCAGACCACCCGGCGGTCACCGTCGTCGGGCGCGTTGAGGCGTAGCGGCGGGACCAGGCCGGCGTCGGCCAGGACGATGAGCGCCCGCTGCTCCGAGTCCTCGAAGCCCACCTCGGGCGGGCCGAGGAGGACGGAGATCACGCAGTCCGCGCACGCGGCTCCGCGGACGGTGCAGGTGGTGCAGTCGACATGCAAAGTAGCCATGCCCACACCCTTCCCCACCCCTCCGACAGTTCCGCCAGGCCGACACCACTGTGTCAAGCACGTCCTGCCCGGCCCGAACCTCGGGCGGCCGCCCGCCCATGCGGCAATCGTTCCTCCAGGCCCACCCTCGACCTCTCAGGGGCGGCGAGAGCCCGCCTGGAGGAACACCCACCGCACCGCCTATGCCCGAGCCGCGCCCGCAACGCGGACCGGCCCCGGCTGCGGAACTGTCGGAGGCCGCCTCTAGCGTCTCTCCTATGCCCGAGATCTCCGCCGCCCAACCCTCGTTCGAGGACCTCGGGGTCCACCTGTCCCAGGTCACCTTCGTGGTGGTGGACCTCGAGACCACCGGCGGCGCGGCGGACTCGGAGATCACCGAGGTGGGCGCGGTGAAGGTGCAGGGCGGGCAGGTCATCGGCGAGTTCCAGACGCTGGTGCGCCCCTCCGCCCCCATCCCGGCGATGATCCAGGTCCTCACCGGCATCACCAACCAGATGGTGGCCACCGCTCCCCCGCCGTCGCAGGTGCTGCCCGCCTTCGCGGAGTTCGCCGCGGGCGCGGTGATCGTGGCGCACAACGCCCGTTTCGACACCGGCTTCCTACGCCGCGGCTACGAGCAGCTGGGGCTGGCGTGGCCGCGGCCCACCGTCGTCGACACCGTCGCACTGGCCCGCACCGCCCTCCTCCGCGACGAGGTGCCCAACTGCAAGCTCGCCACGCTGGCCCGCTACTTCCGGGCCACCACGGAGCCCAACCACCGCGCCCTCAGCGACGCGCGCGCCACCGTCGACGTCCTCCACGGCCTCCTCGAGCGGGTGGGCAGCCTAGGCGTGCACACGCTGGAGGACCTCACGGAGTTCGCGCTGCAGGTCTCGCCGGACCGGCGGGCCAAGCGCACCTGGGCCGCGAGCGCCCCCGAGCGCGCCGGCGTCTACTTCTTCTTCACCGATTCCGTCACCGCCGACGGCGAGCCCAAGCGCGAGGTGCTCTACGTGGGCAAGTCCACCAACCTGCGCCGTCGGGTGCGCTCCTACTTCTCCGCCGCGGAGAAGCGCGGCCGCATCCACGAGATGGTGCGGGTGGCCACCGGGGTGGAGTTCGTCACCTGCGCCACGGACCTGGAGGCGGAGGTGCGGGAGCTGCGGATGATCGAGTCCTTGGCGCCGCGCTACAACCGTCGCTCCAAGAACCAGCGGAAGCTGAGCTGGTTGAAGCTCACCGACGAGGCGTTCCCGCGGCTGTCGATCGTCACGCAGGTCCGCGACGACGGCACCTACTTCGGCCCCTTCCGCAACCGCGAGGCGGCCGACGAGGCGGCCCTCACCCTCTACGACGCCTTCCGGCTGCGCCGCTGCACCACCCGCCTGTCGGCGAGGAGGGCGTCGCCGTCGTGCGCGCTGGCGGAGATGGAGCGCTGCGTGGCGCCCTGCGAGCTGGGCGACGGCGCCGCCGAGTACCCGGCCATCGCGCAGGCCGTGTCCAGCAGCTGGCTGGGCGACGTCCGCCCGGTGCTGCGCAGCGTGCGGGTGCGGATGCGCAAGCTGGTGGCGCAGGAGCGGTTCGAGGAGGCAGGCACCATCTCGGACCGGCTCACGGCCTACTACCGCACCTCGCTGCGCTTCCACCGCCTGCGCTCGCTGGCGCTGTGCCGGCAGCTGGTGGCGGCCATCCCGTCGGCGCACGGATGGGACATCCACGTGATCCGCTACGGCAAGCTCGCCGCCGCCACGACGGCGCTGTCGGCCCGCGCCCGCGCGGCGGCCGAGGAGGCGGTGGCCACGGCGGAGACGGTGCTGCCCCCGCGCGGCGGTCTGCCGGCGGGCAGCGTGGAGGAGGCGGAGCGGATCGCGGCGTGGCTGGAGCTGCCGGGGGTCCGCCTCATCGAGACCGACGGCGAGTGGGCCTGGCCCCTCCACGCGGGCCTTCCCGACGGCGCCCTGGCCGACGAGCTCCTCGGCCCGGCCCCGCACCTTCCCTTGGAGGAGGACGCGGCGGAGAAGAGGGTCGCGGACCTCCTCGCCTCGTAGCCGAAGTGGCCAACCCAGACCTGGCAGAACGGAGCAATAGACTCGCCGCCGTGCAACCCAACGCAACCCCACCAATCTCACGAACTGCTGGTGACTTCCTCAGGAGTGTGGTCACAGGCTGGCCCTACTGGCCCATCATCGTCCTGCTGAACGTGGGCTTGGTAGTGCTTGGCGCGTATCTAGGGAGCATCCCCCCAGGGTGGTACACGGTCCTGGCCATCGCGGTGGCGGCGGTGATCGTCATGGCTGTTCTTGGCCTGCCGAGCCTACGTTCCAAGTGGACGCGCGAGTACGAGCGGGCCACTGCCGAGGAACTCATCGCCTTGGTCCAGTTCTACTATCTGCCGATCCTGATGCGGCTGGCCCGACAGGTCGGACAGCCGACCCGGGAACACTTGGCATCCGTCGAAGAGGCGATCATCAGTGCCGCGGACCACATCTGCGGACCTTCGGATGTCCGGGTGCGAGGTGTTCTCTTCGAAGCATCAAGCGGCTACCTGCGGCCGAAACTGGACAGATTCAGCTCCGGGCAGCCGTCCCAGCGTCGGTTCGCAGAGCGCGGGCGAGGGCCAGCCGATAAGGAGGCTTGGCGGACCGCTCGCACAGGTAAGCCGAGAACGTATCCGAATCTGGCACAGCACCAGCCACCGGGGTTCGAACATGGAAGCAACAGGTACGCAACCTTCAGCACCTGCGGCATCCTCGGCGTCAACGGAGAGGTCTACGGCATGCTGAACATCGATGCTGAGATTCCAGATGTGTTCACAGGCATCGACGAAACTGTTCTGGAGCTCCTCGCCCGGACTTTGTCAGTGGCCTACGCTGTTATGGAGGAGGAGGGCGGATCATGACTGATGTACGAATGAACAACGACGACCGCGAACGCGGTGTCTCGGCCAGCGGACCTGAAGCGCAGGCGTACTACGAGCGAGCGATGAAAGAAGCTCGCACCATCCTCGACTCCAGCCGCCGAGGATACTTCGCTTCACGGCGTCGCGTGGGCTTCCAGGCCCGCGACGAGCGCAAGTAGGAAACACCGAACGCACGCCTCAGAGGCGGTCACCGCATACCGCTAAGACGCAGCGTTGCGGTCTTGATCCTGCGAGTCACCCCCACCGCGGGGCAAGACATTCCCAAAGCGACATGGCGCACGGGTTGGGCGGGCCCCTCGCCGCCCCCACAATCTCTGGGGCGGTGAGTGCGACAAGTACATTTTGGGCCCCGATTTGTACATGTTCTGCGGACATGGTGATGGCGTGTACATGTCGCCGAGCCCTGACGGCCCAGCGCCTGGCAAACGGCATGAGGCACGCCGCGTCGCCGCTCCCCCGCCGCCGCACAGGACTACGGTTGACTACTGGCGAAGGCGCAACGGCGGGTTGGGCCCCGCCCAGGCTCCCCGCCCGACAGAAGGGAACCCACCATGCCTCTCAACCAGATCCTCAACCTCCCCGTCTGGCTCCTGATCATCTTGGGCGTCGTCCTCGTCGTCGAGCTGGCGCTCCTGATCGTGGGCGTCGTCTCCTGGGCCCGCACGCCGGACGCGCAGATGCCGCGACCCAACAAGTGGGTCTGGCTGGTGCTCATCCTCTTCGTGCAGATCATCGGGCCGGTGGCGTTCCTCCTGGCGCGGCGCAGCGAGGCGCGCTACGCCGTCGCCCCTGAACCGGAGGCGCTGCCCGGCGCCCGCCACGCCGCGACCCGCACCGCCGACGACACCGCCAACCTCCTCTATGGCCCCCGGGAGGGCGACAAGTGAACGTGGTGGAGACCCACGGCCTCACCAAGCAGTACGGCACGGTCCGCGCGCTCGACGGCGTCTCCCTGGCGGTGCCGGAGGGCTCGGTGTTCGGCTTCCTCGGCCCCAACGGCGCCGGCAAGACCACCATGCTGCGCATCCTGCTCGGGCTGGCGCGCCCCAACGCGGGCACGGCGCAGATCTTCGGCCGCGACACCACCACCGAGCGCGACGCCGTCCACGCCCGGGTCGGCTTCCTGCCCGACGTGCCCGGCTTCTACCCGTGGATGACCGGCGAGGAGTTCATGCGCTTCGCGGGCTCCCTGTTCGGGATCCCCTCGACCCAGCTCGAGCAGCGCACGGAGGCCCTCCTGGACATGGCCGGGCTCGCCGGCAACCGCAACCCGGTGGGCGGCTACTCGCGGGGGATGAAGCAGCGCCTCGGGATCGCGCAGGCACTCATCAATGCCCCTGACCTGCTGATCCTCGACGAGCCGACGTCGGCCCTGGACCCGCTCGGGCGCGCCGACGTGCTGCAGATGATCGCGTCGCTGCGCGGCCGCACCACGGTCCTGTTCTCCAGCCACCTCCTCGGCGACGTGGAGCGGATCTGCGACCGCGTGGCGGTCCTGGACCGTGGCCGGCTTGTCGTGCAGGGCTCCGTTGACGACATCCGTCGCTCCCACGGGGGCTCGACGACGGTGCGGATCGCCGTGACGAGCGGGGTCGCGGCGCTGATCGCCGCCGTCGAGGCGGAGCCGTGGGCGGTGCGGCACACGCCGGTGGCAAGGGACGATCAGGCGATCGACGTGGTGGTCAACGACCTCGACGCCGCCCGGCAGGCCCTCCCGGGCCTGGTGGCCGGGCTCGGGTTGGGGCTGCGTCGGTTCGACGAGCTCGAAGTGTCGCTCGAGGAGGTCTTCGTGGACCTGGTGGGGGTGAACCGATGAGCCTCAGGGCGTTCTGGGAGCCGGACCTGCTTGAGCTCACGGAGCTCATCGTGGACCCGGTTGGAGTGAACCGATGAGCCTCAGAGCCTTCCTGGCGAAGGACCTGCTGGAGATCGTGCGCACGTGGCGGATCTGGGTGCTGCCCGGGATCCTGCTGTTCTCCGCGGTCACCGGGCCGCCGACGGCCGCCTACACGGCCGAGCTGCTCTCCACGCTGGGCGGCGACATCTTCGAGGGCCTGATGCCAGACCCAACCTGGGTGGACTCCTACGCGCAGTGGACGAAGAACCTGAGCCAGCTGGTCACGTTCGCGCTGATCATCATGCTGGGCAGCGCAATCTCGGGCGAGAAGCGCGCGGGCACGGCGATCATGGTGTTGACGAAGCCGGTGTCGCGGGCGGGATTCGTGCTGTCGAAGTTCATCTCGACGGCGGTGCTGCTGGTGGGCGCGACGGCGGTCGCGATGCTGGTCACCTGGGGTGTGACGCTGATCTGGTTCCCCGACGCGCCCATCGGTCCGCTACTGGCGGCGACGGCGGCGTGGCTGTTGTTCGCGCTGCTGCTGGTGGCGGTGGTGCTGCTCGGCTCCGCGGCCGTGGACTCGGGCGCCGGCGCGGCGGGGATCGGGCTGGGCTTCTTCTTCCTGCTGATGCTCTCGGGCATCTGGGGCCCGATGCTGCGCTGGACGCCCGCGGGGATGATCAACGCCCCGGTGGCCCTGGGCGCCGACGCCGAGGTCGACCTGCTGTGGCCGGCGGTGACGACGGCGGCCCTGGCGGTGGTGCTGGTGTGGGCGGCCGTGCGGGTCTTCGAGCGCCGCGAGCTCTGACTCCCCCCGGTTCCTCCCCAGCTGCCGGGCTCGACCTCGCACACCGTAGGCCTCCTCGCACACCGTCGCCCGCGACCTCGCACACCGCAGGCCTCCTCGCACACCGTCGCCCGCGACCTCGCACACCGCAGGCCTCCTCGCATACCTTCGGCCGCGACCTCGCACACCGTAGGTCTCCTCGCATACCGTCGACCACGAGCTCGCACACGTGAGCTGGCTTTGCATACTCAATTGAGTATGCAAAGCGGCTCACGATGTGCGAAGTAGGGACCCAGCCACCCACGCTATGCGAAGAGGGGGCCCAGCCCACGCTGCGGCAGTGGGGGCCCAGCCCACGCTGCGGCAGTGGGGGCCCAGCCCACGCTGTGCGAAGTGGGGCCCAGCCCACGCTGTGCGAAGTGGGGCCCAGCCCACGCTGCGGCAGTGGGGGCCCGGCTCACGCTGTGCGAAGGCCCAGCCCACGCGGCCCGCCGCCCCGCCAACCGATCTGCACGCCACGGCTGCAAGAATGAGCGGGACTCAGCCCACCGACGAAGGCCTCACGTGACCCAGCGACGCGCCACCACAGAGAACCGGCATGGTCGCCGGTGACTCCGCCGGCGCCGAGTCCCGACGCCAACTCGCCCTCGCCGACGCCCACGAGAAGGCCGCCGCCGAGGCCCGAGCGGCAGCCGGCCGCTTCGGGATAGCCGAGACCACCGAGCGCCAGACCGCCCGCACCCTCGCTCCCCTCTCCGGGCTCGGCTACTTCCTCCTCCCCGACCGCCGCTGGCCCGGCACCCGCCGCTCCCAGGTGGACCTCGTCGTCGTGGGCCCGGGTGGCGTGTTCATCGTCGACACCAAGGCGTGGAAGGAGGTCAGCGTCGACAACGGGCGCGTCCGGCGCGGCGACGACGACGTGACCGACGAACTCCTCGCGCTCGACGACCTCGTCGACGTGACGCAGGCGGATCTGGCTGAGGTCGGGCTCGCGCCCGGGGAGGTGCGCTCCCTCGTCGTCCTCGCCGGCCGCGGCGGGCTGGACGCGACGGTGGGCGGGATCCGCATCGTCGGCGAGCGCGACGCCCTGCGCGCCATTGCCGGCCACGGCTCCCGGCTGACGCCCACGCAGGTCGACACCGTCCTGGGCCGCGCCCTCACCCTCTTCCCCCAGGCCACCGCACCCGCTCCGGTCACCGTCACCATCCCCGAGCCGGTGGTGCCCGCCGCGCCGAGCGTCGCCGTCGCCGCGCACCCCACGCCCGAGCGAGCCGCCCAGCAGGACGCGCTGCTCAGCCCGGAGGAGATCAACGATGCCCTCCTGGCGGGCGTGCTGGCGAAGCCGATCGAGGAGTGGATGTCCTTCCTCCACCCGCAGCAGGCGAAGCTGGTCCGGCGCTCCTTCCCCGGCCCGTCGCGCATCCGCGGCCCGGCGGGCACCGGCAAGACTGTCGTGGGCCTCCACCGCGCCGCCCACCTCGCACGCTCCCAACCCGGACGAATCCTGGTGACCACCTACGTCCGCACGCTGCCCGACGTGCTCGGCGAGCTGTTGCGACGGCTGGCGCCGGAGGCGGTCGACCGGGTCGACTTCGTCGGCACCCACGCGTTCGCCCGCAGGGTGCTGCGGGAGCGCGGGGTTCCCCACCGCATCGAGCCGGCCAAAGCCCGTGAGGCGTTCGATGCGGCGTGGCAGCGCGTCGGCGCCTCGTCCGTCCTCGGCACCTCGCAGGACCGGCGGTACTGGGAGGAGGAGATCGAGCACGTGCTCAAGGGCCGAGGCATCACCCGGTTCGAGGACTATGCCGATCTCTCGCGCACCGGGCGCCGCCGCACGCTGCAACTGTCCGGGCGCGAGGCCGTCTGGCGGCTGCACGAGGCCTACGACGCCGAGCTGCGCCGTCGCGGGATCATCGACTACGCAGACCTGATCCTCCTCGCCGAGGCCGAGCTCCGCCGGGAACCCATGACCGGCGAGTACTCGGCGGTCATCGTCGACGAGGCCCAGGACCTGTCCTGCGCCATGATCCGCATGCTGCACCTGCTCGTCGGCAACGAGCCCGACGGGTTCACGCTGATCGGCGACGGCCAGCAGTCGATCTACCCCGGCGGCTACACCCTGGGCGAGGCGGGGATCTCCGTCGCGGGCCGCGGCGTCGTCCTCGACATCAACTACCGCAACACCGCCCAGATCGTGCACTTCGCCCAACGCCTCGTGGCGGGCGACGAGTACGCCGACATCGAGGGCGTGCTGGCCCGCGGCGACGTGCCGTCGAGCATCCCGCGCGCCGGGGCGGACCCGGTGATCGCGCGCTGCGGCAGCCGCCGTGAGCTCAACCGGGCGATCGTCGAGCGCATCCGCAGCGTGACCACGGACATCGGCACCACCGTCGGCGACGTCGCGGTGCTGTGCATCGCGAGGTGGGCGGTCCGCGACGTGACCCGCGCGCTGGAGGAGGTCGGTCTCCCCGTCGTCGACCTCGAGAAGTACGACGGCGTCCCGGTCGAGGCGGTGAAGGTGGGCACCATCAAGCGCGCCAAGGGGCTGGAGTTCAAGCAGGTGCTCATCCCGGACATCCGCCGCGAGCACACCGTGACCGACCCGCCGAGCGACGACGCCGCCCGCGAACGCTGGGACCTCACCCGCCGCGAGCTGTACGTGGCGATGACGAGGGCCCGCGACGGCCTCTGGGTCGGCATCTCCGACTGATCAGACGCGCCCGCCCCGCCACGCCTGTGGACCTGGGTGGCGTCCATGAACCGGGTAACGGAGGCTTCGACGCGGTCGGTGGCGCTTCGCGCCCGACCGGCTCACCCAGCGGAACGCTGGCTGACCGGGCCCGTTTCCCCGCTGGTTGAGCCGGGCCCGTTTCCCCGCTGGTTGAGCCGGGCCGCAAGGAGCGAAGCGACGCGCGCCCGCGTCGACTTGGGTTGAGCCGGGCCGAAGGAGCGAAGCGACGCGCGCCCGTGTCGAAACCAACCCACGCGTGCCCATGGACCCTCCCAATGCGCGCAACCGGGGCTACTCGGCGAGAGGGATGTCGTACTCGTCCGCCCACTTGCGGGCGATCCGGGTGAACTCCTCGTCGCGGTAGCGGTACCAGGCGTCGGCTATGTCGTGGCTGTGGACGAGATCCTTGAACCGTCGGAACGCGCCGGCGCGGTGCAGGCCGTTCCACAGGTGTTCCCGCAGCCGGGACTCGGGGAGGGTCATGGTGAAGTCCTCCATGACGGAGTGCTCGTGAACCTCGTACTGCGACGGTAGGGGCACGAACCGGTCGGCGGTGTCCTCGACGATCACGCGTGCGAGCTTGAGGGACAACACAGAGCCGCTGGTCGTGTAGCGGGCGGCTTCCTCCAGGTCGGCTTCCTCCAGGTCGGCGTCCTCGGGGAGGTCTTCCGCGGCGGAGAGTTCGTCCACGAAGGCCCATACCAACTCGTCGGCCTGCCGGTCGTAGTAACTGCGGCAGTCATTGCCCATCGTCAGGGCCTCTGCCACCTCGGCGATTCGCACAGCCATGTTTCACTCCGCACTTAGTTGCCTCGCTCCAGCGTAGCCCGGTCGAGTGGGTCTGGGCCGCCTCCTCACCCCTGAAGTGCCGCCCCTCGCTGGCTGAGGTGCGAGGAGCGCAGCGACGAGCCTCGAAGCCTCAGAAACGTAACCTGACAAGCTCACGTTCTTCAGCTTCGAGGCCGCTACGCGGCACCTCAGCCAGCGGGTTTGGCCGGGGGGTCAGCGATCCGCGAAGACGGTGTACGTCTCCGCCATGAGGTCCTCCACCGTGACCGACAGCGGGCCGTCGGTGTAGATCGCGAAGCCCAGGTAGTACTCCAGCGACCGTCCAGGCATCACCATCACGAACGGGTCGCCGATCGACTGATCGATGTCGTAGATCTCGGAGGCCGCGCGGTTGCCGGTGGTGGCGGAGAAGTACAGGTCCGCGGTGCTCAGCGGCTCGGAGCCGCGATTCTCCACCGTCACCTTCACCCGGACGTACGCGTCGTAGCCCCCTGCCACATCCGCGTACTCGCTCGGCGTGAACTCCTCCGGCGCGTCGACGGTGACCAACTCGTCGACCGCCAGCTCGACCTGGCTGCCGAACGGGTGCCCCACGTAGTTGCCGTGCTCATCGAAGCCCTCCTCCACGCCCGGAGGTTCGGTGGCCCCCGCCGACGACGGCGCGACACCCGGCGTCGCCGTGACGGTGACCGTGGCCACCGGCATCGAGATGGCTCCCCCGTCGAGAGGTGCCACCACGCTCATGAAGATGAGGACGGCGAGCGCGAGGATTCCGAACATCGGGGCCACTTTCTGGTCAACAGGCACAGCGCGGCGACAGCACTGCGGAGCGTGCTCAACATTAGCCAGTCTGATGGGCGTTGAACCTAATGGAGTCATGCAAGCTGACCCGGTTCCCGGCGCCGACGTCCGGCGGCTTCAATCAGCCCACCCTGATCTGGGACTCCACCTGCCCGTCACGCGGACACCCTTGAGGAGGGGGTTGAGGCAAGCCCCCGCGAACTTGAGTGCTGAGTCGAGCGTGCGGAGCGAGTTGTCGATCCGGGTCCTGCGGGCGTACGCCAGGTAGCCAGTAGCCCACCCCGGTCCTGGCGAGATCAGCTGGTCAGGGAGCTGCAGGCGGCGCCGCCTGCTCTCGGACCTCAGCGCTAGCACCAAGGGCTCCGCCTCGAGCTCACAGCTTGCGACGATCAGGGCGAGATCGACGAGGTCGCGATAGCGAGAAGACGGCTGGCTGAGTGCCCGTAAAGTTCGTACATCGCGCAGAGCTTGTCGGCGACCTGGTCCGGAAGCGGGTAGACCAGAACGTGTGGCGGTTCGCTCAGTCCTGGAATCTCCACCACAGGGACGGGGCGGACCCACTCCGGCGCCGCGATGATGTGCAGCTCACGCGCGAGGTCGATGGGGAAGCTCCCGTACTCCGCTCCGATATAGGCGTCGGCGTGGATCTGCGCTACAGGGTTTGTGCGGCTTGTGGTCACCCTCTGTCCGATCACGAACGTCAGGTGGTCGCCGTCGCGGGGCCGGGTCAGGCCCCTGAGCTCGTCGATGGCGTCGGTCACGGACAGCTCGCCGAGGTGGAGCAGGTCCAGGTCTCTGGAGAACCGGGCTTCGCTTAGTCGCATCAGCAGACTCGCGCCACCCTTCAGCACCCACTGCCCGCCGGGAGGGGAGAACACCAGAGCGAGGAAACGCTGAAAGAGGAATTCCCGCCGCACCTCCTCCAGTGAGCGGCCACGGATCTTCGACTGTGTCTTCAAACGATCATCGAGGGCTCGCCGAAACGCGTTCGCAGTCGCGTAGTGTTCGGATCCGTTGATCGCCCCCACCGAGGCGCCCCAGTTCACTTGAGCGCGTCCATTGGCGGACTTGGGTTCAGCGTCGCGAACCGGACGACTGCTGCCAAGGTTTCAGCGACACCCGACTCCTGCATGAGCCGGCGGAGAAGTGCCGACCCGTCACCCAGTGGGGCACCGTAGAGATGCGCATACCTGCGGAGCACGGCAACCAGCTTCTGGTCGTCGACCATGTGCCGCGTCATCGCATCGCGGACGACGCCTGCGAGGTGCCCGCCGTCGATCCGGTCGTAGGCAAGGTCATCAATCGTGCGCGTCACAGTCGTGACCGGGAGCCCATCCACGACCGTCCAGTCGTCCGCTTGCAGTTGCGCTCGATGCAGGCGGACGCTAGGACGCCTTGTCTGCTTGCGGATGGGGGTGGTGAACTCGAACTCATCGGCCTCAAGGTCCCCCAGCCGGTGAACGAGAGCCGCGGAGCGGTGCGAGACGACCGCAGGGCTCTGCTCACGCACACGATCAACTCTGCGCCGGGCCGGATCGAGAGTGAGCCACGCAGCGCGTAGGCCATCCAGGGGCGTCGGAGGCGCACCGCTGGTCCTGTACACGCCGTGGCTGAGCCTCTCGAGCAGGCCTTGGTTGGCGTACCGGGCCAGGCTCTGCGCGGACACTCCTGCGGCTCGGGCCTGCGCGCTGGTCAGCAGCCCCCACTGTTCAGCGGCGATATCCGCGAGATCCAGCGCGACGCTCACGGGTCCCCCCTCTTGCTGCAATACTACTTACCAGAGATACTTTTGCAGTATCCGCCGCTCAAATCGTAGCATCAGCAGGCCGGCTTACGAGTGTCCCCCGCCGCGACAACGCCACCGCGGCGTGGACGCCCTGCACCATCACCAGGGAGCTGATCACCGCCGCGATCAGGCCCGCCGCCTGATCCGACGCCGTGAGCAGGTTGAAGCCCGCGTGCCAGATCAGCACCGGCACGATGCTCCACCGCGCCCGCGCCGTCATCCAGGACAGGAACACCGACCCCGCCGTCAGGCCCAGCGCCCAGCCGACGATGCCGCCGCCCATGGCCATGTATGTCGGGTTGTAGAAGAACGCCGGCAGGTGCCACAGCATCCAGACCCCGGCCACGACGAGCGACCCCCGTAGCACGCTCCCCCGCCGCGACACCTCCGCCAGCAGCCACCCGCGCCACCCGCTCTCCTCGCCGAGGCCGAACGTCAGCAGCCACACCGCCGCGACACCCACAGCCCCCAGCCCCGGCAGCTTCTCCGTCAGCCCGAACCCGGCCGGGTCCGGCCACTCCCCCGTCGCGATCCGCGCCGCGCCGTACCCGAACAGCCAGTACGCCACGGGTATCCCGAGCGCCGCCAGCCACCACACAGGCGGGAACTTCAGCGAGTAGATCCGACGAGCCCACGCGCCCACGCCTCGAGCACCACCCTCGACGGCGGTGGCGGCGCCGCCCCCGCACAGCGGCCCGATCGAGCCCACCCAGTGCAGCCAGGCGGGAGGGTCGCCGACGCCCCACTGCGCGGCCAGCACCAGCGGCAGCCACGCCGCCCAAGTGACGCCGAACGTCACGCCGAGAAAGACCGCCAGCGGCCCCCGTCGCTCCATGCCTTCATTATGGCCAGCCCCCCGCCCACTGGGGCACTGCCGCGAGCCTTACACAACACCGCTTGTCAGCTCACGTTTCTTAGGCTTCGAGGGCGCTGCGCGCCACCTCAGCCAGCGGTGTGGCGCCTTCGAGGGCGCTACGCGCCACCTCAGCCAGCGGTGGCGGGCTGAGGTGCGAGGAGCGAAGCGACGAGCCCACCCCGCTGGCTGAGGCGCGAGGAGCGAAGCGACGAGCCTCGAAGGCTACAAAACGTTCCTCGTCAGCTCACGTTTCTTAGGCTTCGAGGGCGCTGCGCGCCACCTCAGCCAGCGGTGTGGCGGCTTCGAGGGCGCTACGCGCCACCTCAGCCAGCGGTGTGGCGGCTTCGAACGCGCTACGCGCCACCTCAGCCAACGATCAGGGCCGAAACGCGAGGGCGCCCGCCGGCTTCAGCCGGCGGGCGCCCTCGTCGATCAGGTCAGGTCAGGCGACCGTCACCGAGTTGATCACAACCGCCTCGGCCGGCTTGTCGCCGAACGTGGTCTTAGTGGTGGCGATGGAGTCGACCACCTTCTGGCTCTCGGCATCCTTCACCTCACCGAAGATGGTGTGGCGGCGGTTCAGGTGCGGGGTGGGGCCCACGGTGATGAAGAACTGCGAGCCGTTGGTGCCGGGGCCCGCGTTGGCCATGGCCAGCAGGTAGGGCTTGTTGAAGCTGAGCTCCGGGTGGAACTCGTCGCCGAACTGGTAGCCCGGCCCGCCGCGACCGTCGCCTCGGGGGCAGCCGCCCTGGATCATGAAGCCGTCGATGACGCGGTGGAAGGTGAGGCCGTCGTAGAAGTTGCCGGTGGTCTTCTCTCCGGTGCCGGCGTCGACGTATTCCTTGGTGCCGGTGGCGAGGCCGACGAAGTTCTCGACGGTCTTCGGCGCATGGTCGGGGAAGAGCTCGATGACGATGTCACCGTGGTTCGTGTGGAGCGTAGCGGTGCTCACGCGGGTCCTTTCGTTGCCTTCTTGGTCGGGTCCAGTGTGTCAGAGGAGGTCAAGGGGGTCACTCCGCTGCGGGGAGCTGGGCCTCGATGTCGGCCACGAACTGGGCCACCTCGTCGATCCCGCTGACCGGCCCGCCGGCGATCATGCCGTCGGCCCCGAGCAGCACCGCGGCCGCCTTTCCGGTGGCGCCGAGGGCCTTGGCGGCCAGCCCCATGTAGTCGTAGACGGCGTTCTTCTCCACCTCTGGCGGGAACACGCCCGCGGACGAGGGACGGATCGACGGCACCAGCCGCACCTCCAGCACGGGCAGCCGCCTCTGGAACTCCTCCACCCGGGCGATGGCCTCGCGGGCCGGCGCGCACAGGCAGTCGATGGTGACCAGCAGCTGCGCCTGCTGGGAGGCGAGCTGACGCAGGGTGACGGGTTCGCCGTCGGGGCGCAGCAGCACTGCGTCGGGGATGGGGGCGCGGACGTAGTCCTCCAGTCCGTCGTCCTCCTCCTCGACGACGGCGGGCGCCTCAGGCTCCTCCACCACCGCCTCGGCCGCGCGGGCCTCCAGGGCGGGGCGCAGGATGAGCTCTCGCACCTTCGTCTCGCCCGTGACCGGCGAGCCCACCACCGCACCGGAAGCGTCCAGCTCCACCGCCCCCGGCGTGTAAGGGCCCACGAGGGCGTTGGCCACATTGGAGGCGTAGTCCTCGTGGAGGAGGGTGAGCTCCTTCCACTTCGGGTCGTCCATCGAGTGGCCGGAGGGGCGGACGGGAATGACGGTGCGGCCAGGCACCTGGGCGAGCCACTCCGGCAGCTGGGCGAGCACCCGCTCGCAGCCGCCGCAGCCGGCCATCACGAACAGCAGCACCACGCCGCGATGCTCGTGGGCCAGGGCGCTCAGCCGCACGGACTTCTCGCTGGGCACCTCCCGGAGGGCGAGCCGCGGCGCGAACCCCAGGGCCTGCCCCTCCCCCGCGGCCTCGACGGAGGGGCCCCGCCCCAGCGACAGCATCAGCGCGGCGGCGCTCAACGCGGCCATGGCCACCCAGCCCCAGCCGCCGCCGTCGAGGCTGTAGACGTCCACGCCGACGATCACGGCCATGAAGCCGAGCACGGCCAGCAGGAGGATGAGCAGATTGCGGGCCAGGGTGCGCTGCGACACGTCGTGCGAGCCCAGCGCCCCGAAGCAGTTGCACCGGACCGGCTCGTCGAAGCGCAGCGCGCGGGCGATGACGACGGTGTAGGCGGAGAACAGCGCCACCGACGCGGCCGCCGCGGCCACCAGCACCCACCCGGACCCCAGCACCAGCACCGCGGCCAGCAGCAGCTCGGCAAAGGGCAGCAGCCCGGGCGCGGGCGAGCGTCGCAGCCACCCGGGCAGCCGGAGGGCGGAGAAGGCGTCGCGGGTCTCCTCCTTGGCGCGCAGCTTCGCCACCCCGGAGACGGCCAGCAGGACGGCACACGTCAGGTTTCCCAGGACCAGATAGCTCACGCGCCGATTATTGCCTACTCCGTTGGTTGAGCCGGTCGCGCGCGAAGCGCCGTGACCGTGTCGAAACCCCTGGCACCCGGTGCAGAGACCTACCCCACCGCGGTGCCCGTGCCCCGCGTGCCCGTGCCGTGGCGCCGGCGCGCGCCGCTTCGCGGCTCACGGCCGTGCGCCACTTTCTTCGCGGCTCACGGTGTGCGCCCCATGTCCGCTGGGTGAGCCGGTCGGGCGCGAAGCGCCGCCGACCGCGTCGAAGCCTCTGGCACCCGGTTCATGGACCCGACCCCACCCCCACCTGGCAGCGAACCCCAATCCCCAAACTCCCATTGCATGAACCCCACAACCGGGTAGCGTGGAACTTGCTCGATTACGAGCCACAACCAAGGAGGTACTTGTGAGGAAGTCACAAGAGTTGAAGAAGGCCGCCGCGGAATCCGCTTCCGCCGCCGCCGAGTACGGACAGCACGCCCTCAAGGAAGGCATCGAGCGCGCCCAGTACCTGCTCGACGAGGCCCGCCAGCAGGCCGGCCCCATCCTGCACGACGCGAAGGTGCGCTCGGCAGACTTCGCATCCCGCACGCTGGACGATCTGGAGCCCGTCATCAAGGACGCCCTCGACAAGGTGACCCCCGCCGTCGACGCCGCCCGCGAGAAGGTGGAGGACGACCTGCTGCCCAAGCTGCAGGACGCCCTGCACGCTGCGGCCGGTCACGCCGTCGTGGTCGAGGCCGGCAAGCGTGGCACGGCTGCCATGGCTGCCCTCAAGGGCGAACTCGAGCTTCCGCCGAAGAAGAGCAAGTGGAAGAGCTTCGGCAAGTTCCTGGCCATCACCGCGATCGTCGCGGGCGCCGTGGCCGCGGTCCGCCACTTCCTGGCCCCCAAGGACGACGGCTGGACGGCACACGAGCCGTCGAAGGCCTACGTCAACAACAACGACACCTTCTCCACCGCGGCGAAGTTCGCCTCCGACACCGCGCCGGAGCCAGACGTCGACGAGGTGGTCCTCCCCGCCGACGAGGTGGAGGACCAGACGCGCATGAGCTCCGAGGGCGCCCCGCCCACTGGCCATGACTACGTGGCCCCGGAGGACATCGGCGAGGACGAGGCCCCGGCCTACCACGACGGTGGGGAGCCTGAGCCGGTCGACGAGCCGGGTGTCGCAGCCACTGAGTCCGCCTACGGCAAGGGTGCCTACGTGGGCTCCGAGCCCCCGGAGGGCTACACCATCAAGGGCAACGAGCGGTCGAAGAAGTACCACCTGGCCGGCAGTGGCGGCTACGAGCGCACCATCGCGGAGGTCTGGTTCGCCTCCGAGGAGGCGGCACAGGCTGCGGGCTTCACGAAGGCCCAGCGGTAGTCACCGTCTAGCTTCTAACAAGGGCGGCGCTCCCCATCGGGGGGCGCCGCCCTTAACTTTTGTCTACGACTGTGGGCCTGTACGAGCTTGTACGGATCCACGCAGCCCGGGCGAGTCGCACTCCGCCATATCAGCGACTCGAGCCACGCTCAACCGGGCCTGACAAGCCCACACCCTCCGTCGACCCACCCGCCACGGGTGATGCGCACACCGCATAGCATCCGTCTCACTACGGGACCCCGAATAGGAGATTCGCTGTGCGGTTGAGTAGTTTATCCGGTGTGAGCAGGGAAATTCTGGGGGGTATTCCTGCACGGCCAACGGTCACGCAGGTACTCACAAGCAAGATCATCAAACTACCGTCGTTCTGGCGGCGCGCCATGCTGATGGGGTGGGACGGACTGTCGTGGATCCTCGCGGTCCTGGTCTTCATCGTGATCCGGTACGACCTCAACCTCAACGGCGCGCAATGGTCATGGGCGCTGCTCTACACCACCACCGCGATCATCCTGCAGTCGGCACTCGGCCTCCTCACCCACGTGTACTTGGGCCGCAGCCGCGTGGGTTCCTTCTCCGAGGCCACCTGGATCGGCACCGTGGTGCTGCTCACCTCCATCCCCCTCGGCCTCGCGCTCAGCGTGATGACGCCGGACTTCCCCCGCGGCGTGGCGCTCATCGCTCCCCCGCTGGCGCTGACTTTCATGGCCGCCGGGCGCTGGCTCTTCCGCATCGCCCTGGCATCGGTCCAGCCCCGCCACGACGAAAGCGCGCCCAAGGCCATCGTCTATGGCGCCGGCGAGGCGGGCCACCAGGTGGCGATGCTCGTGGACAAGGCCGAGGAGGCCCCATACCGAATCGTCGGCTTCGTCGACGACGACCCGGACAAGCGTTTCCTCCGCGTTCGCGGCTATCGCGTGCTCGGCACCGGCAAGGACCTCATCGACGAGGCCCGCGACCGTGACGCCGAGATGGTCATCCTGGCCATCTCCAACGCATCCCCCCAGCTGATTCAGAGCCTGGCCGACCGTTGCAAGGCCCACGGCCTTGAGTTCGTGGTGATCCCGCCGGTCCGCGAGATGATCGGCGGTCAGATCTCGCTGGCCGCACTGCGCCACTTCAGCGTTGAGGACCTCCTCGGCCGGCGTCCCATCAAGACCGATCTGAGCGCCATCGCCGACTACCTCACCGGCAAGGTGGTCCTCATCACCGGCGCCGGCGGTTCCATCGGCTCCGAGCTCGCCCGCCAGCTGCACAAGCTCGGTCCCTCGAAGCTGGTCCTCCTGGACCGCGACGAGTCCGCCCTGCACAGCGTGCAGCTTGACCTCTACGGAAACGGACTGCTCGACACCGACGACATGGTGCTCTGCGACATCCGCGACCATGAGGCCCTCTGCGCGGTGTTCCAGCACCACAAGCCGGACGTGGTGTTCCACGCGGCGGCACTCAAGCACCTGCCCATGCTCGAGCGCTACCCCGACGAGGGGTGGAAGACCAACGTCCTCGGCAGCCTCAACGTCCTGAGCTGCGCCCACGAGGCCGGCGTCAGGCACTTCGTCAACATCTCGACCGACAAGGCCGCCGACGCCTCCTCCGTCCTCGGACGCACGAAACGCCTCGCCGAACAACTCACCGCATGGTTCGCTGACGAGCACGACCTCAAGTACGTCTCGGTTCGATTCGGCAATGTGCTCGGATCTCGCGGATCCGTCCTGCACTCATTCAAAGCGCAGATCGAGCGCGGCGGTCCGGTCACGGTGACCCACCCCGAGGTGACCCGCTTCTTCATGACCATCCCCGAGGCATGCGAGCTTGTCCTCCAAGCCGGCGCAATCGGCCAAGCCGGCGAAGTGTTGGTACTCGACATGGGCGAGCCTGTGAAGATTGTCGATGTCGCTGAACGACTCATCGCCGAATCTGGGCGAGATATAGAGATCTTCTTCACCGGCCTGCGTCACGGCGAGAAACTGCACGAGGTGATGTTCAGCCGCCTGGAGGCCAGAGCGCCCAGCGAGCATCCATTGATCTCCCAAGTCTCCGTGTCAGCACTGGCACCGACCGAATTGAGCAGCAGCGCCTCAGCAGTCTGACAACGCACCCGGCACAGGCAGTGGCGGCGTACACTCCCTCTACCCCTTTCAGGAGGCAAGCGCATGAAGCGAGTCATGCTGATCTACGGCACCCGACCGGAGGCTGTCAAGGTCGCACCGTTGGTCAAAGCACTGCAGAAATCGAGCGACCTTGATCCTGTAATTGTTAGCACCGGTCAACACCGCGAGATGCTCGAGCAGGTAAATCAATGGTTCGGAATTCGGCCCGATCTCGACCTCGCCGTGTTCAAGAGTGGGCAATCCCTAAACGAACTGGCTGCGCGCATCCTTCAGCGTCTTCCGCCCGTACTCAACGACCAGCGGCCTGACGCTGTGGTGGTTCAAGGTGACACGACTACTGTTGCGATGGCGGCTATCGCATGCTTCTATCAGCAGATACCGGTGGTGCACTTGGAGGCCGGCCTGCGCTCAGGGAACATTCGCTCCCCGTTCCCCGAAGAAGCCAACCGAAAGCTGGCCGGCCAGGTCGCGTCCCTCCACCTCGCCCCGACAGCAGCCTCGCAAGAGAATCTACTGCGCGAAGGCATCCCTGACGAACTCATCACCGTGACGGGAAACACCGTAATCGACGCCCTTCACTGGACCGAAAAGCAGCCCGTGCAATTCAGCGATCAACGCCTCCGCACCGAAGCAGCAGCTGGCCGACAGATGATTCTGCTGACAACGCATCGTCGTGAGAACTTGGGGAAGCCAATGGTCGATATAGCCCAGGCCATCGCACTTTTGGCTTCGCGCTATCCTGCGCACCTCTTTGTCTTTCCGGCACACAAGAATCCCCTCGTCCGTGCTGCGATTCTACCGATCATCGAAGGGGCATCCAATGTCGCGATCGTGGAGCCGTTGAGCTACCCGGAATTCGTGCACGCTCAGCGCTGGGCGGATCTTATCCTTACTGATTCCGGGGGCGTCCAGGAGGAGGCTCCAAGCCTGGGCAAGCCGGTTCTAGTACTCCGGGACAATACAGAACGCCCAGAAGCGGTACTCGCCGGGACTGTGAAACTCGTCGGTACGAGAACCGAAACCATCGTTGCCGAGACAGCCGAACTCATCGAGAACCCAGTCGCCTACGCCAGAATGAGTCGCGCCGTCAATCCTTATGGCGACGGGCACGCGGCAGACCGCAGCTGTGCAGCTATCAGTCACATGCTCGGTGTTGGTCGTCGCCTCCCCCCATTCAGCGGTTCAGCAGGAGGCAACACACAATCTCAATTCCGGGGGACCCCTTCAAACCAGGCGGATCTAACGCACCAACAAAGGAGACCATGAAATGACACGACCGAATGTCTGTGTTGTCGGCCTTGGGTACATCGGTCTTCCGACGGCAGCCATCTTCGCCCACAAAGGATTGACGGTGCATGGCGTAGATCTGAACAGATCTACCGTAGAGGCAGTCAATTCGGGCCAAGTACCCTTTGTCGAACCTGATCTAGGCGGCTACCTAGAGAGGGTTGTGGGCCAGGGCCGCATGAGGGCCGCGCTTGAGCCCGTGGCCGCCGACAACTTCATCATCGCAGTACCGACGCCATATCTCGCAGACCACTCCGCTGACCTTTCATACATCGAAGCAGCCACGCGTTCAATTTCACTCCACCTGCGCGGAGACGAACTCATTATTCTAGAGTCCACCTCCCCTCCGGGGACCACCGAACGCATACAGCAACTCGTCTACGACGAGCGTCCCGAGCTGATTGACGCTGGGCTCCTTTTTGCCCATTGCCCCGAGAGAGTCCTTCCTGGACGTATCATGTCTGAACTAGTTGAAAATGATCGAATCGTTGGCGGAAGCACGCCGGAAGCGGCGAGGGCAGCCCGAGACTTGTATCGGGTCTTCTGTGAGGGCGAGATCCTACTCACGGACTCCGTGACGGCAGAGATGGCCAAATTGGTCGAGAACTCATTCCGAGATGTCAATATCGCCTTCGCAAATGAGTTGTCGCTGATCTCACATCGCTTGGGCATCAATGTCTGGGAGCTCATTGAGCTGGCGAACCATCATCCTCGTGTGAACATTCTTCAACCGGGGCCTGGAGTAGGCGGTCATTGTATCGCTGTGGACCCCTGGTTCATCGTTGCCGCAGCCCCTGAGGAGTCGCACTTGATACAGACGGCCCGTCATGTCAACGAACGCAAGCCCCATTGGGTCGTTGAACAGATCTATCAGGCTGCGCACGGGGAGAGCCCCATCGTGGCAATGCTGGGACTGGCATTCAAGTCCAACATTGATGACCTGAGGGGATCCCCAGCCCTCGCTATCGTGGAGGAATTTGCTTCGTCTCATCCCAAGGCTGAGGTTCTAGCCGTCGAGCCGCATATTGACGAACTCCCAGCTCAACTTGCCAGCCTCGGCAACGTCACCCTCGTTCAAATCAATGAGGCTCTAGAACGGGCAACAGTAGTCGTCATACTGGTGGACCACGCTTCTTTCAAGCTTATCTCACCAAGTCATTTTGAGGGCAAAGAGATCGTGGATGCCAAGGGGCTTCTGCACGCCTCCCTCGGGGAGGCTGCAAGTAGCGATCGGAGGGGCTCCCAATAGATACCCATCGATCTTTCCTAGCCAACATGTCTCGAATCCTCTCGCGCAACGGGAATGGACTGCGCCGGATAGCAAACGCTCGCATATTCCCTACCGTCAACATGCCCGAATGCGAGCCCCGGTCCCCGGACCTAGGATCGAGCGCCTGATGAGGATCGCGATTGTCACTGACCACATGAGAATCGGCGGGGTCGAGAGAAATGCGCTGTCACTCATGACAGAGTTGCTGCAACATGTTGACTCGATAACCTTGCTGCTGGTCGAACGCGATGGGGACTTTCTTCGCTACGTTCCCGACGATGTCGAGGTTCGCGACGCAGGCATTCCACCTCTTATCGTGCGCTGCGTTCGCCAGGGCTTTCGGAAGGTAATCTTCACTGAACTGTCTCGCCTAAGCATCTTCTCCGCCGCGCGATTAACCTGGGCCATGGTGCGCACTCATGCCACTTCACCTTCAGCCAAGTCGCGAAAGCGCATTGAGTTCTTTGCGCGCCATGCGACCGTTCCTTCCGAAGCATATGACATAGTCATAGACTTCATGGGCTACATGTCTGTACCCACACAACTAGCGGCAAAGCATGTATCTGCGCGACGGCGTTTCACTTGGGTACATAGCGAGCTGACCAGATCCGGTTTCGACCCTCGACCCTATGCCGACATCTACGAGAGGTTTGACAAGATTCTGTGCGTTTCGAATGTGATTCGAACAGAGATGCAGAGCGCGTTGCCGGCTCTCAGCTCGCGGATTGAAGTGCTTCACAACTCGGTTTCCCCAGATCTTGTACGATCCCTCAGCAGATCAGGCGCGAAACTATCGCACCGGCCTGGCATCTTCTCATTGCTGTCCGTAGGGAGACTCTCCCCCGAGAAGGGGTTTGACCTCGCCATAGAGGCGGCCGCTGCGCTTCGGGCCGGCTGCCTGCCATTCGTGTGGTACATACTTGGGGAAGGGCCTGAGAGAACTAGCCTGGAAGGTATGGTGGAGGCACTTGAACTCCAGGAATGCGTAGTCTTCCTTGGGTCCGACCCGAATCCTTACGGCTACATCGCCTCCTGCGATATTTATATTCAACCCTCCAGGTACGAGGGGTTCAGTACAACTACTAACGAGGCCAAGATTCTGGGTAAACTGATAGTCTCGACTGATGTTTCCGGGGCCCGCGAGATCCTCGAAGACGGAAATGTCGGCTTGCTGGTGGAGCCTACCTCGAGATCCTTGGCTGCAGGTATTCGTAGTCTGTGCACAGACACCCATTTGCGCGATCTGCTGCACCACCGAATCTCTGTGGCCGCGCCAGCGGAGACTGATCCCATCACTAGTTTGCTTGCCCACTAGTCAGCCCTTCTACTCGCGAGAGTGGCGAGTTCTCACTGATACCGTACATATCGCTGATCATCTGCCGGCAACGATCGGTCACGACTAAGCTAATCTCGAACCACGATTCGCACTAGCAGAAGGAGTATACTGCATGCTTGGGGCACTGACATTGATGTGGCTGGAGTCTGCGGCGCCATCTAGTGCAGCTGGGGCTCATCTACTGGGCACCCTGAGCCGTCTTAAAGCGGCCGGGGTCACAAGAACCAAGGTGATCGCCAATCGCAGGTGTGAGGAGACGGGTTCACTCGCTCGGTTCAAACGCCTAAGTCGGCTTCTCTGCGAGGGCGTACTGAGCGCCGGTCGAGGAACATTACTAGCACGGTGGCATCCACTTCTTCTCCCCGTAGTGATAGCTTGGCGCCTCAGGGGGGGGCGAGTATGCCTCCTCGTGCAGGGACGCGTTGAGGATCTATACGATAGCCACGCGTGGGCTAGTCGAGTTCCTGGTTTTCGGAAGTTTGCGACATCCTCACTGAGACTCGCTCACCGATTGGCGGTTCCTGCGGAGGGGTTGCGGACTGAAGTCGCGCAGATCACTGGTCGACGCATCGAGGACGTTGAACTGTTGCCTAATGGTGTTGATGTCGCACTATATGCTGGAGACAACCAGGAGAGACGGGACCACTTCCACACATACGCTCCGGACAACCCTTACGCTCTCTTCCTTGGAAACATGGCGGGATGGCAAGGCATCGACACCATACTCGCTGCGCGGCGATTGCCCGCCTGGCCTTCAGGTCTGGACGTAGTCTTTCTCGGAGATGGTGTTGATCGACGACTGATTGAGCAGCGCCTGGATGACGGCGTGCATTGGCATGGCACCGTGACGCGTGAGCAATCCGTTGCTTGGCTTAATTCTGCTGTTCTAGGGTTGTCCCCAAAGAAGCTTGTTCCTGCCACTGCCCGTGGCATCTCACCCTTCAAAATCATTGAGTATGCAGCAGCCGGCCTGCCGGTTATTGCGTCCAATGTTCCGGGTCAAACCGAGATCATTCAAAGCCTTGGAAATGGAATACTAGTTCCACCTAATGACCCTCAAGCGTTAGCGGAGGCCGTCAGACTCTTGTTTGATGATGAGCCGTTCAGGAGCCGATTGGCCGCGGCGAGTCGTTCGGGCGCCCAGAAGTTTGACTGGACTACTCATGCGGATAGGCTTCTCGAGTTCGTGACTTGACATTCCTGAGCGCCGATCTGTGTCGGGTTTTCGTGGAGATGTAGTTCTGTTGATCAGTCCTGCGGCTCGGCCTGGCAGAACTCCACAACGATCGTCTTCGTTGACAGATGCCCCAACCTTCGTGGACAGCGGGCGTGTCTCACACCCAACTCCCGATCGTCGCATGGGCATCGAAGCTGACTTAGGCCATTTAGTGCACACCCCAACCAACAGACTCCCTAGCCAACCCCTATCAAGGTCCGAATCCGAGGAAAGTGGCCTAATGAGTATTTGGACCTCTCGGGATCACTGAATATTGGGTCTCAGGGCCGGTCGATATCGTGTTTCGGGGCCATTGGGTAGTGCCGGTGAGCGCCGGGCTGGGGACTGTACGGTCAACGGTGTAACTCCGATCAAGGAGGAACACGATGAGCAAGCAGGTTGGCATGGCCCCAGCGGCTGTGGTGGAGGGAGCCGGAGTGGCTGTGATGACGGAGGCGACTCGGCCGCCGGTGGTGGACCGGGGGCTGGTCGCCCAGCTCGTGGGTGACGCGCAACGCCAGGGCCTGTCGGTCGACGGGGAGGGCGGCCTGCTGTCCGAGTTGACCCGACTGGTGCTGGAGTCCGCGCTGGAAGGCGAGATCACCGATCACCTCGGCTACGACAAGCACACCAAGGGTGCCTCTGCGGACGGCAACGCCCGCAACGGCTCCCGGATCAAGACGGTGCTGACGAAGGCCGGCCCGGTCACCATCGGCGTCCCAAGGGACCGTGCTGGAACGTTCGAACCAACGATCGTCGCGAAGCGGCAGCGCCGGTTGGGGTCGATCGAGGACATCGTCTTGTCCTTGTCGGCGCGGGGCATGACCTACGGCGATATCAGCGCGCATCTGGCCGACGTGTACGGCTCGGAGGTGTCGAAGACCACGATCTCCACGATCACCGACAAGGTGCTGGACGGGATGTTGGAGTGGCAGAACCGGCCGCTGGACCCCGTCTACCCGTTGGTGTTCATCGACGCGATCCACGTCAAGGTCCGAGACGGCCAGGTCGCCAACCGGCCCATCTACGTCGCCCTTGCCGTGACGACGGAGGGTAACCGGGACATCTTTGGCTTGTGGGCAGGAGACGGTGGGGAAGGCGCCAAGTACTGGCTGCAGGTCCTCACGGAGCTCAAGAACCGCGGTGTGAACGACGTTCTGATGGTGGTGTGCGACGGCCTCAAGGGGCTGCCCGAGTCGGTGAACACGGTGTGGAGGGAGACGATCGTGCAGACCTGCATCGTGCACCTGATGCGCAACAGCTTCAAGTACTCCGCCCGGCAGCACTGGGACGCCATCTCCCGGGCCTTGAAGCCTGTCTACCAGGCTGCGACCCTCACCGAGGCCGAGGAACGATTCCTCGAGTTCGCCGAAGCGTGGGGCGAGAAGTATCCGGCAATCGTGCGGTTGTGGGAGAACGCCTGGGCCGAGTTCGTCCCGTTCCTCGGCTTTTCGACCGCGAGATCCGACGCATCGTGTGCACCACGAATGCGATCGAGTCGGTCAACGCCCGCATCCGCAAGGCCGTCCGAGCCCGCGGGCACTTCCCCAACGAGCAGGCCGCGCTCAAGTGCGTCTACCTCGCCGTCATGGCGCTCGACCCCACAGGCAAGGGCAGGGCCCGCTGGACCCAGAGATGGAAGGAAGCCCTCAACGCTTTCGACATCCGATTCGACGGCCGCCTCAGCAGCCCCAGACCAGCATGACAACACAACCCAGTTACACCGTTCGTTTGACAGACCCTGTAGTGGGCCCTGGTCGGGGACAAACTCGACCGCTGCCGACAACGCGTCCAACAAGAGACCCTGGGACATCGGGGCCGCTCCGGCGACCCGCTCTACGGGATCCGTCGGGTTGCCCGGACCCGCGCTGGGCTGCTCACCGAGAAGCAACAGCACCGGCTCGCCAAAGTGGCTCTTCACAGAAGGCGGTGGATTTGGGGTCTGAACCCGCCTGCGTCGAGTAGGCAGCGGGCGATGTAGTTGACGATGCTTCTGAAGCCTCTGGCGGTGCCTCGGAGGTGTTCGAGGAGGCCGTTGATCGCTTCGGTGGGGCCGTTGGATGTGCGGGGGTGGTCGAAGAACGCGAGGATGTCGTCGCGGCGTCGATGAAGGGTTTGGCCCAGGACGCGGAGTTCGTCGAGGCCGGCGGGGACTCCTGTCTTGATGGTGTCGATGAGTCGGGTCATGATCTTCTTCCCCTCGGAGGGGTCGTCGGCTTGGTAGGCGTCGATCACGTCCTGGTAGACGCTCCAGGTGGTCTCGAACGCGACGTGACGCTGGTCGGCGAGCACTTTGGCGGCTCTTCACAGAAGGCGGTGGATTTGGGGTCTGAACCCGCCTGCGTCGAGTAGGCAGCGGGCGATGTAGTTGACGATGCTTCTGAAGCCTCTGGCGGTGCCTCGGAGGTGTTCGAGGAGGCCGTTG